>CAJQTH010000001.1 GCA_905618905.1 uncultured Candidatus Pelagibacter sp.
ATAAATTCATTAATGTGCAGGAGTGAAAAAATTCTCAAGACATAATTTAAGAATTGGTTACGGTTTTGATATAACTTTAATAACAGGATGGTCATTAGTTGTAAATTTTGAGAGATTTCAATCTAATGGAAAAGGTTATAGTAATTACATTTATCTATCTGTAGAGTATGTTCCAGTTGATAAAATAAACTTGTCTTTGATATGAATAGTTTTAAGAAAACTAACTTATCATTAACCAATAATGTAAATAAATTTGATTTAAAAAATGAGTTCTAATTATAATTTTTTAAGTGATGTACCTGACTGTGGTACAAATATAAGAGTTTCAAATAAATTTTGATAAGTAAAAATGAAAAAGGCATCCTTCATTTTTATTTTGTTCTTTTGTACTTTTACTAGTTTTGTAGGACAAAGCTCTGCTGATGTGATTACCTCAAATAAAGAAGTACAAATAGATCTTACAGATAGCGCATCAGGAGATGATGATCCTAATCTTACTGTTAATGATGGAATAACTGTAATAAAGGATAATCAGCAGAACCTGATTAAAGGTTTTGCTAGTGGTAATGGAATTTCAGATTCAAGTATGATTATTGGGTCAGGAGCAAAATTACAAGGTTTGCATAATACAATAATGATCAGAGAGGCTGATAATGTTACAATTACCAATTCTGGTTCAATTATTGCTCTAGGTTCAAAAGCAATAAATATGCGAAGCGCTCAAGACATAACAATAACCAACAATGCAGGCGCAACAATTACAGCTGTCAACAATGTTATTGCGGGTGAAGAAGTGGATGGTGATAGTGAAAATGTTGAAGGTACAGTCGTTACTAACTCAGGAACTATGTACAGTGATGATGCAAGAGTAATATATTTATACAGTGGTGCTGATACAGCCACCATAACAAACAACTCTTCAGGTGTAATGTATAATGCAAATACAAATGAAGTCATCCATGTTGGTTCAGATTCTACAATTACCAATAGTGGAATAATACAAAATAGAAACAGTCCAGATAATAATTCTATAGTTACACAAGGTAACGATAATACAATTATTCTTAAAGACAAAAGTATTTTGGTTGGAACTATTGATGCTGGATCCACAACAGGAAACACTTTAAAATTTCAACATGGAATGGGTCAAGGTTACTACTACAAAACTTCTGGGGATTTTACCTTACAAGATCTTGATGGAAACCAAGTAGTAAAAGGGTCAGCAGGATCAGTGGGTCAAGGGGCAAGTGAAACCCTAGATGAGTTGTTAAGTTACAAATCTATAAATTTAAGAAATTTTTTTAGCGAATATAATAAATTAGATGATCAAGATGTATGGGGTGAAACATATGTATCTAATTTAAAAAGAGACGCTCATACAAACAATTTAGCTTTAGAATATGACTTAACAAATTTTGGTGTAAATTTAATAAATAAAATTGATAACGCTAACTTTGTAATTGCATTTGAAGGAGGAAGGCAAGATTTTGTTAAAGATCACAAAATAGATTACCAAAATATTAGTGCAGGGGTTTATCTGCCACAAAAAGATAATCCTTATTTTAATTTAGATTTATTTATTTTAGGAGGTATTACCTTAAAAGATGGAGAAAGAACCATTTTAACAAACACAACAACCTCGGGTAAATTAACAATAGATAGTGATTATGAAACTTATGAAATTCACACTGGAATAAAAAAGAATAATTCATCATCAATACCTGATTTTGGATTAGCGGCCAGTTATTCAATGACCCCTAGTTATGATGAAAGTAAATATTTTTCCTGGACAGATAGACATATTGGAAATCTTTCAGTTTTTTTTGAAGATGATTATAATTTGATTAATACTAAAGACAGTAAACTGTTTTTGGGTTGGACATTAGATATGAGAAAAATGACGGGTGATAATAAACAAGTTTATTCAATAAACGGAACAAGTGCCACATACAAACAACATAATGATTTAACTAATGAAATATCTCTAATAGCTAATATGGGATATGAAAAAAAGTTTTCTGATAAAAGTAAAATTTTATTTTCGTTAGATGCCAAAAATACAAATCGATATACAAAAAGTCTTGGTGTTAATTTTTCTTTTAAAAATAAATTTTAATTTAAAACTTACTTAATAGAGACAAGTTAGCATTATGATTTTCTTGTTTTGAAAAATCATTTTCAAAATCAAACACTAAATCAAAACTATCTAGTGCTTTGGAAATTTTAAAGTTTGAAGTCATATCTTCACTAAGATCAAATGCAAACTCTGTTTCTTTTCTATATAAAAAGCCTGCTGATAATGTAAATTTATTAATAGAACCGTGGCCATTGATTTGTTGTCTTTCGTAATCAGTACTAATTGTTAATCCTTGGTCATGTTTAAAGTCAAATCCTAGACCTGCTGTGAATATATTTCTATTTTTGTTATCAGCTTGATATTCAAAAATTTCACTGTCTGTTACATAGCTTGTAACGACCTTGGAGTTTGAGGCAAACTCTTTACCATATTCAAGATTAACTCTACGTTTTACAGTTGAATTTTCTAAATTAAAATCTTCATCAATTAATACTCCCAAAGAAGCCATTAAAGATTTAATATCTTGATCATTATAACTAAGTGCTGCCACACCATCTTCTCTATAACCATTAAGTGTCGTATAACTTCCATCAATACGAACTGTTGGAGTAACAGTTAAGTCCCCATCTTCATATTCTCTACCAATATTAAGTGAACCAAAAACCTGCTCACCTTCACGGTCACCTGTATTGGTGTTAGTGTTTTCTTCGTCTTTTCTCACAATATCGCTATCTAAATAACTAACCCCAAAAACATGTTTTAAAAAATTACGATTATTTAAGCTGTTAGATCCATAAACAGATAAACTTAAAGCATTAGTGTCAACTTTAGAACCAAAGGATCCAACATCAACATCAGTGTGACCCACTCTTAAAGCAACTCCTAATATTTGGTCATTATCCATTTTTGTATCAACCCCAACTGTTATACCGAGGCTATCAATATCTTGAGCAGAGCTAACGGAGTTTTCACCTATTCTACCAAAACTAATACTACCTTCGGTCCACACCTCCCAATCATCAGGTAAAATTTGATCCAACTTTTGAATTGGGTTTAGTTTAGCTTGTGCAGAACTTAAAACATTATTGGATACTTTCTTTAATAATTCATTTTGAAAGTTTAACTCTATATTTTGTGCACTTGCGTTGTAGTATTTATTCGCTCTTAAAATAGATAATCTTTTTAAAGTAGACTGGCTTGAATCTTTAGCAAAATTTTTAGCAGTATTAATTTGTGCATCTATTATACCTGTTACATCTTTATCTTTAAGTGGCGAATAACATGTTGATGAGCTAGTGACTTTATAAGGACAAGTTAAGATATATTCATTTACTTCATCATGGCCATCACCAACAATAAACATTTTTGTTCCTGCTTTATTAAATGCTATGCCAGATGGATTTGGTTCGTCAGAAGATAGACTTAAAAAATCTACATGAGATAAAGTTGAAATATCAAAAGCTGTAGATAAAGCGTATTCATCAACACCATTACTTCTTGTTCCTATTATAAACGCTCTCGTACCATCAGGGTTAAACTCTATACCAAACGGTTCGACATCCTGATTAAGTCCTGCAGTACCGTCAGAAGATGCTGCTGACCCTAAACCTTTTGAATGTAAGAAAGTAACTCCCT
>CAJQTH010000002.1 GCA_905618905.1 uncultured Candidatus Pelagibacter sp.
CGAGATTCAATTGATTTAATGGTTAGAGATTTGATTAAAAATACTAAAAATAATTTAAAAACCAATAAGATCAAATTTTTAAATGATGTTTATAAATTAGATAATCCAATGGTATGTTTTTCTAGTAAATTTCTAAAAATTGAAAAGGAAGTTAGGTTTTTCCTAAGAAGCAAAATGTACAATAATAAGAAAGTACTATTAAAAAATAATCATGGAAAAAAAATTGTTAATAAACTTTTTTATAAAATTAAGAATAAGCCAAAAAAATTCTTAAATGCTGACCAATTAAAGAATGACTCTAATAGAGCAATTGCTGATTTTATTTCAGGTATGACAGATAGATATGCAATCAATTTAAACAAAAGTATTTAATGAACATTTTTGATCTCTACTTAGATAAAATAATAATTTTGATTAAAAAGCTAAATAAAGATGGTTCCTTAGAAATACCTGAATCTTTAAAAGGAATTAATGTAGATATACCACCATCAAACTTTGACTGCGATATATCAACCAATGTAGCCATGGTACTCTCTAAAGCGAATAAAAAATCTCCAATCGATATTGCAAACACTCTAATTGATTTAATTAAGAATGAAGATGAAAAAATTGAAACTATTTCTGTAGCAAAACCTGGGTTTATTAATATTAAATTTAAACAAACATATTGGAACAATTTTATTAAAAATGTTAACGAAAATTACAAAGATTTTGGTGTCAATATAAAAGAAAAAAAACAGAAATATCTTGTAGAATTTGTTTCAGCCAATCCAACAGGTCCTCTTCACGTAGGACATTGTAGAGGCGCAATATTAGGAGATGTAATTTCAAATATATTAATTTTTAACAAACATGATGTTTCGAAAGAATATTATGTAAACGACTATGGTAATCAGATCATAAATTTTACAAAGTCTGTTTTTTTTAGAATTAGAGAAATACTTTTTAATGAAAAATTTCCTATTGAAAATTCAGATTTATATCCTGGTGATTACTTAGTTGATATTGCTAAAAATATTATAGAATCTAACAAAGTTTTAAAATTTGATAAATTTGAAGATGTTTCAAAAGAATTAACTCTATTGTCAGTCTCAGAATCTTTAAAATTAATTAAAAATAATTTATCAAACCTTGGAATAGTGCACGATAAATTTACCAGTGAAACTGATATTGTCCTAAATAACGAAGTTCAAAAAGCAATTGACAAATTAATGGATAAAAAACTAGTTTATAGTGGAAAAATTAAGGCTCCCAAAGGTGATGATGATCAAAATTGGGTTGAAAGAGAGCAACTTTTATTTAAATCAACGGATTTTGGTGACGATAAAGATAGAGCGCTTCAAAAATCTGATAAATCCTGGACTTACTTTGCAAGTGATGTGGCCTATCACGATAATAAATTGAATAGAAATTATGATAAACTTATTAATATATTAGGAGCTGACCATGCTGGTTATATTAAAAGGATAACTTCTGTCGTTGAAGCGTTGTCTGGAGATAAAAAAAAATTAATTTGTAAGGTAAGCCAACTCGTTAAACTAATTAAAGATGGAAAACCTTTTAAAATGTCGAAAAGAAAAGGTGACTATATAACAGTTGAAGACTTGATTTCTGAAGTTGGCAGGGATGCTACAAGATTTATTATGCTTAATAGAAGTAGCGATGTAGAGTTAGATTTTGACTTTACAAAAGTTAAAGAAAAATCAAAAGATAATCCTCTTTATTATGTTCAGTATTGTTATGCTAGAATATCATCTGTTTTTAGACATGTGAATCTTAATATAAAAAATGATTTAAATATAAAAGATTACGAATTTGAATACACAGAAGATGAAATCAAGATATTAAAAAAAATAGCTGAATGGCCCAAATGTATTGAAGTTGCAAGTTTAAGACTTGAACCCCACAGAATACCAGTTTATCTTTATGAGCTATCATCAGAATTCCATTCTTATTGGAATATGGGTAAAGATGATCCATCAAAAAGATTTATTAATGAACAAAAGAAAATACCAAATGATAAGTTAGTTTTTTTAAAAGTTATATCTAATGTTATCAAATCTGGAATGGATATTGTTGGAGTGGAAACTCCGCAAAAAATGTAATGTTAAAAGAACTTAAATATCTTTTATTTTTGATTG
>CAJQTH010000003.1 GCA_905618905.1 uncultured Candidatus Pelagibacter sp.
AAGATCTGAAACTGCTGTAATTTCAGCGTTATCAATTGTTAATTACGTAATTAATTGATATTTTGTCGCGAAAACTAAAGTTTAACTTTCTAAAAGACACTTTATATAGAGTGTGAATAATGAAAAAATTTATATTTACAGTTTTAGCTACTATTTTTGCAACAAGTACATTTGCCAATCAACCTAAAGAATGGCAATTAGGATTTCAAAATCCAGCCTCTGATGGAATGAGAGATATTGTTAGTTTTCACAACAATATTTTACTTCCAATAATTATTGCTATCACTGTTTTTGTTTTATTTCTTATGATTTATACCTGCATAAGATTTAGAGAATCAAAAAATCCGGTTCCATCAAAAACTACTCATAATGTTGCAGTAGAAGTTTTGTGGACATTAATTCCATGTTTAATTTTAATCGTAATGGCGGTCCCATCATTTAAACTTTTATATAAGCAAGATACGATCCCAAAAGTTGATGTAACAATCAAAGCTACTGGTTATCAGTGGTACTGGGGATATGAATATCCTGACGAAAATATTATTTTTGAGTCGTACATGATTAAAGAAGAAGAGTTAAAAGAAAATCAACCAAGACTTCTAACTGTTGATAATGAAATCGTTGTTCCAGTTAATAAAGTTGTTAAAGTTTTAATTACTGCAAACGATGTGTTGCATGCTTGGGCGCTACCATCCTTTGGAGTTAAAAGAGATGCGGTACCAGGAAGAATAAATGAAACCTGGTTTAAAGCTGAAAAAGTAGGAACATATTATGGTCAATGCTCTGAGTTATGCGGAATACAACATGCCTTTATGCCGATCACAGTTAGAGTTGTGACAGATGAAGAATATGCGCAATGGTTAGCAGAAGCTCAAATGAAATTTGCGAAAGAACCAATTACAGAAAATGAATATAAAAAACTAGCGAGTAAATAAAAATGTATACACAAACAGCATCACACGACGAAGACCATACACCAACAGGTTGGAAACGTTGGGCTTATTCAACTAACCATAAAGATATTGGAACAATGTATTTAATTTTTGCAATTTTTGCAGGAATTATTGGTACAGCTTTTTCAGTATTAATGAGAATTGAATTAATGCACCCTGGTGATGGAATTCTAGGTGGAAATTATCACCTATATAATGTGCTAGTAACCGGTCACGGTTTAATTATGATTTTCTTTATGGTGATGCCTGCAATGATTGGTGGATTTGGTAATTGGTTTGTACCCATCATGATTGGTGCACCCGATATGGCTTTTCCAAGAATGAATAATATTTCATTTTGGTTATTACCTGCTTCATTTATTTTATTACTACTTTCAATTTTTGTAGATGGACCTCCAGGTCAACAAGGTGTTGGTGGAGGATGGACTTTATATCCGCCTTTATCTTCTAAAGCTGGACAGCCAGGACCTGCAATGGATTTTGCTATTTTAAGTTTACACTTAGCAGGAGCTTCTTCAATTTTAGGAGCAGTTAACTTTATTACAACAATTTTAAATATGAGAACACCAGGCATGACTTTGCATAAAATGCCTTTATTTGCCTGGTCTGTTTTAGTTACAGCATTCTTATTGCTGTTATCATTACCAGTTTTAGCTGGAGCAATTACAATGCTTTTAACTGATAGAAATTTTGGAACAGCATTTTTTGATGCTCAAACAGGTGGAGATCCTGTTTTGTATCAGCATTTATTTTGGTTCTTTGGTCATCCAGAAGTTTATATTTTAATCCTTCCTGGTTTTGGAATGATAAGTCATATTGTTTCAACATTTTCTAAAAAACCCGTATTTGGATATTTAGGAATGGCTTACGCAATGGTTTCAATTGGAGTTGTAGGTTTTGTTGTTTGGGCTCACCACATGTATACGGTTGGTTTAAGCACTGATACTAAAGCCTATTTTATAGCAGCGACAATGATTATTGCAGTACCAACAGGTATTAAAATATTTTCATGGATTGCAACAATGTGGGGTGGATCAATTTCATTTAAAACTCCAATGTTGTGGGCATTAGGCTTTATATTTTTATTTACAGTGGGTGGTGTAACAGGAGTTGTGCTTGCAAATGCAGGTGTTGATACTGCAATGCATGATACTTATTATGTGGTTGCACACTTTCATTATGTATTGTCTTTAGGAGCGGTATTTGCAATTTTTGCAGGATTTTATTACTGGTTTGGTAAAATGTCTGGTTACGAATATTCTGAAACTTTAGGAAAAATACATTTTTGGTTAACATTTATTGGAGTTAACCTGGTATTTTTCCCTCAACATTTTTTAGGTTTAGCTGGAATGCCAAGAAGATATGCTG
>CAJQTH010000004.1 GCA_905618905.1 uncultured Candidatus Pelagibacter sp.
TAGTAAAATTTATTTTATTCTTTAAACTTTTTAATCCAATCAACTTATTAACTTTAGATAGATCCTTAATTGGACCGTTGTGTTTTAATAAGCCATCTAAAGTTTCCAATGTTAAGTTTAAGCCTTTAAATTTAAGGTATTTATGCTCAAGAAACATAATTATTCTTAAAGTTTGAAGATTGTGGTCAAAGCCTCCGAAGTTAACCATGCATTCACTAAGAGCATCTTCTCCAGCATGTCCAAACGGTGTATGCCCCAAGTCATGTGCCAAACTTAAGGTTTCAGCTAGATCATCGTTTAAGCCTAAATGTTTAGCTATTGATCTTGCAATTTGCGCAACTTCAATTGAATGGGTAATTCTAGTCCTAAAGTGATCCCCTTCTGTATTAACAAAAACTTGTGTTTTATGCTTTAGCCTTCTGAATGAGGCGCTATGAATAATCCTGTCTCTATCTCTTTGAAATGGTGTTCTATAAAGTGAATTGGCTTCTTTAAAAATACGACCTTTGCTTTTAGATAGAGCTAAATTTGAGTAATTATTCATACTTTAAATTTAATAAATTGATATTATATTAGTAATATCAGTGTTGTTATATGATTAAAGAAATTAAATTTACAGATAAAGCTATAAAACAGATTAATAATTTGTTGTCTCAAAAAGATCCAGGGTCATTTTTTAGAATCGCTATTAAAGGTGGTGGTTGCTCAGGTTTTCAATATGAGTTTACTTTTGACAAAAAATTAGAAGCAGACGACTTAAAACATGAGAATATTCTCATTGATAAAACTTCAGCAGACTTATTAAAAGGTTCAGAAGTGGACTTTGTCTCAGAACTAATGGGGGATCAATTTAAAATCTCTAACCCACAAAGCAAATCTTCTTGCGGCTGTGGCGTTTCATTCTCAGTATAATGATCATAACATCTTGGAATGTTAATTCAGTTAGGGCAAGAATTGAAAATATTAAAGAATACCTTCAAAAATTTTCTCCAGATGTTGTCATGATGCAGGAAATTAAAACTCAAGACGAAACTTTTCCTTATGATGATTTTTCAGCATTAGATTATGAAAGTCATGTTTTTGGTCAAAAAAGTTACAATGGTGTTGCTATCATTTCTAAGCACAAACTAGAAAATGTTAAATTAGACTTGATTAAAGATAAGTTAAAACAATCTAGAATTATTTCAGCAGAATTAAAATATAAGAAAAAAAATATTCAGCTGATTAACATTTATACTCCAAACGGTAATCCTGTAGATACTGATAAATATACTTATAAAAAAGAATGGCTAGATACTTTGATTAAACAACTAAAAACTCTTTCAAAGAAAAATGAAAATATTATTTTAGCAGGTGATTTTAATATTCTTCCTTCAGAAGAAGATGCTTATAATATTAAAGGGTTTGAAGATGATGCTTTGTATAGACTTGAGATAAGAAAAAAATTTAGAGAAATGATTAATCTAGGTTTTCATGATGCTTACCGTCATATTCATGGTGAAACAGAAGGTTATACTTATTGGGATTATATGAGAGGTGCTTGGCAGAAAAATAATGGATTAAGAATTGATCACTTCTTAGTATCAAATTCTTTATTAAATATAGTTAAGAATGTTAATATTAATAAAGACCCCAGGGGAAAAGAAAAACCTTCAGATCACACACCTATTGAAATTGAATTAACTTAAAGATTTAATTTTATTAACAAGTTCTTCATTAATATTTCTTGGACCTTTATCTAGTCTATTTTTATGTCTTCTTTCTCCAGGAAGCCTAACGCCATCCATAGCTGACATTTTACTAAAAAACTCATCAGCATGCTTCTCCCAACCTTTACCAGAAATTTTCTCAGGTGAGATTGCAATAATAAATTCACCACCACTTGGAGGACCACCATCGTTATTATCTTTAGCAGCAGTTTCAAAACTAAAATTTTCACCAATTAATGCACCAGCAAGTAATTCTACCATCATTGCTATACTTGATCCTTTATAGCCTCCAAAAGGAAGTATAACTCCACCATCTGCAATTTCTCCAGGATCAGTTGTTTCTTTACCTTCTTTAGTTAAACCTGTTCCAAGAGGAACTTTGTGCCCTTCTCTTTTTGCTATCTGAACTTCACCCATTGCCATTGAAGCTGTTGCCATATCATAGACAACTGGAGTTTTACCTGGTCTTGGCCATGCAAAAGAAATTGGATTTGTACCATATAAAGGTTTCGTAGCACCAGCTGGTGCAACAGCTGGCTTATAAGAAGTACAAGCTATGCCAACAAGTCCTGCTTCTGCAATAGCCTCTGTTTCTGGCCAAAGAGCTGCCATGTGATGTGAATTTTTTATGGCAAGAACAGCGACACCATTTTTTTTAGCTAAATCAATAACTGCTGGTAGTCCTAAATTTAAAACCATTGGTGCAACGGCATTATTACCTAATACTTTAATAATACTTGGAGCAACATTTTCTAATTCTGGTCTTGCTTTACCATTAATCTTTTTGCTTTTTAAACCAGCTACATAAGCTGGCAGTCTAAAAAGGCCATGTGATACAGAGCCATCTCTTTCAGCTCTCATGATTGTGTCTGCTAAAATACTGGCATTTTCATCATCACAACCATTAGCTAATAATGTTTTTTTAGCTAATTCTAATATTTCATTTAAAGTTAAGGAAACTGTATTCACACAAACTATTAAATATTATTTATGTTTACTTTTCAAATCTTTTTTTAAATCTTCGTGATCACCTACCACATTATGATACTGACTTTTAGTTACATACTTTTCTAAAAAAGGTACTGCTAATAGAGGTAAGAATCCACCAAGAACAATTCCATAAGCTGCACTTTTTAAGTTAGGATCAAGCATCGCTGCTATAAAGTCGGCTATAATATGAGCTAAAACTATTCCAATAATTCCAGCAATTGCACCGTTAGAAACCAATTTTAAAAAACGGTTGATACTCCAACCTGAATAAAAACCAATTAATGGAATTAATGTATGTATAAAGCCAAAGATAAAGCCTCTTAATATTCCATATTCTTCTATAAGTTCTTCTAAAAAATGAAGAAATTCTGGTAATTCGTGTGCGTGTTCCATTAGTTACATCTCCTACATATTGTTGAGACTTCAAGTTGAAACTTGCTGAAGTCATATTTTTTTATTGGGTTTTTTTTAAATATTGTTTCAAATAATTCTGAATTAAGTTCTTCTGTGTCTCCACAATCTCTACAAATAGCTATAGATGGATTATGCTTAACATGTTCATGACTGCACAATACATAAGTCTTATTTTGATTGGATTTATGTATCTTATCTTCTTCTATTAGTTTTTTTAAAGATCTGTAAACAGCCATCGGTTGTATCTTCTTAAATTTTTGAAATTTATCTAATATTTCATAAGCAGTTAAATGCTTCTTGGATTTTTTAATTATATCAAAAACTATATCATTATTATTCATTATGTGATGTTATAACATAACACTTTATTATGTCAATACCCTTTGTAATAAAGATTTTTGTTTCCTCTATAATTGTAATAAATTAATAAGAAAACTTACATACAGAGGAGATTATGTTTATAAAAAAATACTTAAAATGGATTAGTACAGCTCTTGTATTAATAGGAATATTATTAACAAATCTAAACATCTACCCTATCAATATCTACTTTCATGGACTGGGTGTTATTGGTTGGACAATAGCTGGTTTTATATCAAAGGATAAAGCAATATTAACTAACTTTGGGCTACAGATACCACTGTTCTTATTGGGAATTTATAAAGTTATATTTTAAGTTAATACTAATATTACAAGTTGTATTTAAAATATTTTACAACTAGACAAACTTATTAATTAATATAATTAACGATGAATCAGCATCATATAATTAATCTTATTAAATTTAATTGTAGATATATATTTCCTCCCATATTAAATCATCATCAAGAATAAGAATCGTTTGAAATGGAAAACAATAAAGATAAATAAGAAAATTAAGAAATATGGAACTAACATTATTATATACGATCATCGGATTTGCATTAGCTGGATATAGTGTAATAGCAAATGACTCAATTCAAACATTGGGTACTTTTATTGCCTCAAAACAAAAATGGTTTAAATGGTATACACTTGCAAGCGCTGCATCATTTGTACTGATCCTCGCAATTACTTGGGGCTGGTACAGTAATGATGGAGATATCTCTTATGGAAGATTAACCCAAATACCTTACCAGGAAATTCAATGGTATCATGCTGTGGCTCCTGCAATACTTTTGGTATTAACGAGATTTGGAATACCTGTTTCTACAACTTTCTTAGTTTTATCCGCTTTTGCTTCAACTGTAATTCTTGAAAAAATGCTCATGAAAAGTGTTGTGGGTTATGGTCTTGCTGCAATAGCTGCATACATTTGCTGGATTATTATCTCAAAATTTATTAATGAAAAATTAGATGAAGTTGAAGATAAATGGATTGGTTTCTGGCGTAACTCAGTATGGTTTACCTCAGGTTTATTGTGGTGGGCCTGGTTATCTCATGATGTAGCTAATATAGCTGTATATCTACCAAGACAATTAGATGTAACATTATTATTAATTGTTCTGGGTTATTTTACAGTTTTATTATTTTATATTTTCTACATTCATGGTGGAGCAATCCAAAAAGTTGTTTTAGAGAAAACTGGCACAAGATATGCTAGATCTGCAACGATAATAAATATTATTTATGCTGGTGTTCTTTATTACTTTAAAGAACTTAATGACTTACCCATGTCTACAACTTGGGTGTTTGTTGGACTATTATGTGGAAGAGAATTAGCAATTGCTTCAATGAATAGTGATTATAAATTCAAATATGTTTTTCCACTTATCGGTAAAGACTTTCTTAAAATGACTTTGGGATTAACTGTGTCAGTAGCAATTGTATTAGCAATTCACTACATCATTATTCCAAACGGATTTTTCTAAATTATTAGTTATTTTAATGTATTGGGTTTATTTAATACGGCCATATACATCTTGAAACCTAACAATATCACTTTCTTTTAATATTGATCCAACTTGAGCTTCAATAATTTTTACTGGTTTTTTGTTGGGGTTTTCAATTCTATGAACTGCCTCTAATGGAATAAAAATATGATCGTTTTGTTTTTTAGAAAAACTATCTTTGTTAAGTGTAATTTTTGGTGTTCCTTGAGTTACCAGCCAATGTTCTGATCTATGATGATGTTTTTGTAAACTTAATATACCCTTGGGCTTTACAAATAGTTCTTTAATTAAGAAGCCTTTGCCTTCAAATAAATTAACGTACCTACCCCATGGTCGGTAATAAACATTTTTTTTCTTATAATATTTATTCTTATTTTTATCGTACATTTTTAAGATCTCTTTCCAGCTACCAAGATCTGACCAAGGAATATCTAATTTAATTGCATTAATTTGTTTCGTTTTTTCTAAAATTGCATAATCAAAAGATTTAGCAGTAGCTTTCTCAAATGAAGCTTTATTCAAGTAATAAGTGTTATCTTTAAGTCTCGCTTTTGAAACCGCATTAACACAATTTTTATATATTGTTGGTTGGTACTTTTTAAAGTTATTTATTATTGAGTCTTTTCTTAAAAAAAACATTCCAGAGTTCCAATACCCTTTTTGTTTAATCACTTGTTTAGCCTTAGCTTCAGTTGGTTTTTCAATAAATCTAGTTACTTTATTAATATTTTCTTTAACTTTTTTTGTTATAAAATAACCATATTCACTAGAAGGAGCTGTTGGTTTAATGCCAAAAATAAATATATTTTGATCAGTTAAATTGTCTTTATTTTTATTTATAGCTTTATTAAAAATACTTGCTTTTTCTATCAAATGATCAGCTGCAAAAAACATCAGAGGTTGTTCGTTTGGAATATCTTTAATTAATGCTGAAGCTAGAATTGCTGGTGCTGTATTTCTTTTAGATGGCTCTAGTACTATTTTATAGTTTTTAACTTTAAACTTTTTTAAGTAACTTTTTACTAATTTTAAGTACTTAGCGTTTGTACTGATAATTGGGTAATCAAAAGTTGGACTTTTAACTCGTTCTAAAGTTTTTTCTAATAAACTCCATCCACCAAAATTAATGAATTGTTTTGCTAAATTATTTTTAGATTGTGACCAAAGTCTTGTTCCAGCTCCACCACATAAAATAACAGGTCTAATTTTCATTAAATATCAGCGTAAACTTTTACTTCTTTTCTTTTACCAGGATGTGTTGGTGCACCTAAATAAGCAGGACCTACTGTTTGAGCATATTTCCAAATAGTTCCAGATCCAAAGCTTGATTTTTTTGGTTTCCATTTTTTACGTCTTGCGGCTAATTGTGATTTAGTCAATCTAACGTTAATTGTTCCTTTTTTAGCATCTATATCAATAATGTCTCCATTACGTAATAAAGCTAAAGGACCTCCTAAAGCAGCCTCAGGGCCCACATGACCTACACAAAAACCCCTTGTAGCACCAGAGAACCTGCCATCAGTAATTAGAGCAACCTTCTCACCCATACCTTGTCCATAAATAGCACCTGTTGTTGATAGCATTTCTCTCATACCAGGACCACCAACTGGTCCTTCATAACGAATAATAATTACATCGCCTTCTTTATATTTTTTATTTTGTACTGCAGCCATTGCTGCTTCTTCATTATCAAAACATCTTGCTTTACCCGTAAATTGAAGTTTCTTTAATCCAGCAATTTTAACAATACCACCATCAGGAGCTAAGTTACCTTTAAGACCAACAACACCACCATCTGGTGATAAAGGATTGTCATATGCTCTTAAAACTTTTTGCTTAGGATTAAACTTAATGTTCTTTAAATTTTGTTTCATTGTTTTTCCTGTAACGGTCATACAGTCACCGTGAATAAATCCACCATCATAAAGTGTTTTTAAAAGCATCGGAACACCCCCAGCTAACCACATATCTTTGGCAACATATTTTCCTCCTGGTTTTAAATCAGCAAGGTAAGGAGTTTTTTTAAATATTTTTGCAACATCCATTAAATCAAATTTAATCCCAATTTCATTTGCAAGTGCCGGTAAATGTAGAGCAGCATTAGTTGATCCACCCGTAGCAGCTACGATTGTTGCAGCATTTTCTAAAGATTTCTTTGTAACAATATCTCTCGGTCTGATATTTTTTTGTAATAAGTTCATTACAGTTTTTCCACTTAACAGAGCATACTTATCTCTTTCTTCGTATGGAGCAGGAGTTCCCGCTGAATAAGGTAAGGCTAAACCAATAGCTTCAGAAACACAGGCCATGGTATTAGCTGTAAATTGCCCACCACATGCACCTGCACTTGGACAAGCAACAAGTTCTAATTTTCTTAATTCTTTTGCAGACATTTTACCTGCCGAGTGTTTTCCAACAGCTTCAAAAACATCAACAACTGTAACATCTTTACCTTTATACTGACCAGGTAAGATTGAACCACCATAGATAAATACACTTGGAACATTTAATCTAACCATTGCCATCATCAAAGCTGGTAAAGATTTATCGCAACCAGCAATACCTACTAATGCATCATAACAATGACCACGAACAGTAAGTTCTGTTGAGTCAGCAATAATTTCACGAGATACCAAAGAAGATTTCATTCCCTCATGACCCATCGCAATACCGTCTGTAACAGTTATTGTACAAAATTCTCTTGGTGTGCCACCTGAAGCTCTAACACCTTTTTTAACTGATTGGGCCTGTCTCATTAAAGCGATATTACAAGGCGCAGCCTCATTCCACGTTGACACAACGCC
>CAJQTH010000005.1 GCA_905618905.1 uncultured Candidatus Pelagibacter sp.
ATTTGCAAAAGATAGCTACAGAAGATTTATCCAAATGTACGGAAATGTTGTAATGGGAGTTGAAGGTTATCATTTTGAAGAATTAATTGAAAACTACAAACTAACTAAAGGTGTTTTACTTGATACAGATTTAGATGAAAATGATTGGGAAGGGCTGATTAATGATTTTAAAAAAGTTGTTAAGGATCAGGCTAAAAAAGATTTTCCTCAAAATGTATATGAGCAATTACTTGGTGCAATTAGTGCGGTATTTTTATCTTGGGAAAGTAATAGAGCAAAAGTCTATAGAAAATTAAACCAGATCTCTTCAGAATGGGGAACAGCAGTTAATGTTCAGTCTATGGTGTTTGGTAATATGGGTGATGATTGTGCAACTGGTGTTGTCTTTACAAGAAATCCATCAGATGGTGTTAATGAAGTTTATGGTGAATACTTGATTAATGCTCAAGGAGAAGATGTTGTAGCAGGAACAAGAACTCCTCAGTATATAACCAAAAAAGCAAGAAAAGATGCAAAGGTAAAAGAAGCTTCAATGGAAGAATCTATGCCAAAGGTTTTCAAACAACTAGATAAAATTCTAAAAGTTTTAGAAAAACATTACAAAGATATGCAAGACGTAGAATTTACAGTTGAAAATAATAAATTATGGATGTTACAGACAAGATCTGGAAAGAGAACTTCAAAATCTGCAGTTAAAATTGCAGTAGATATGGTTAAAGAAAAATTAATTTCAAAAAAAGAAGCAGTGATGAGAATAGACCCAGCTTCCTTGGATACTTTATTACACCCCACATTAGACGAAAAAAGTTCAGTAAGTGTTATAGCGAATGGATTACCTGCCTCACCTGGTGCCGCTAGTGGTAAAGTTGTTTTTTCATCAGAAGAAGCAGAAAGATTAAACGACATGATGCAAGATACTATCCTGGTAAGAGTTGAGACATCTCCAGAGGATATTCATGGAATGCATGCTGCTAAAGGAATTTTAACTGCTAGAGGTGGAATGACTAGTCATGCTGCAGTTGTTGCAAGGGGTATGGGCAGACCTTGTGTATCTGGCTCTAGTGAAATTGATATTAATTATGATGCTAAAATTTTTAAAACATCTTCTAACGAAGTTAAAGAGGGAGATATTATTACAATAGACGGTTCAACAGGTAGAATTATCTTAGGAGAAGTACCAACAGTTAAACCAGAAATTTCTGGAGACTTTTCAAAACTAATGAGTTGGGCAGATGGTTTTAGAAAATTAAAAGTTAGAACTAACTCAGAAACACCATTTGATACTAAAACAGCACGTGACTTTGGGGCAGAAGGTATTGGTCTTTGCAGAACAGAGCATATGTTTTTTGATGAAGAGAGAATTTTATCTGTTAGAGAAATGATTTTATCAAAAACAGTGCAGGATAGAAATAAAGCTCTAGCAAAACTTTTACCACATCAAAAAAAAGATTTTGTTGAAATATTTAAAATTATGAATGGCTTGCCAGTTACCGTAAGGTTATTAGACCCACCATTGCATGAGTTTCTTCCTAAAACTAAAAAAGAAATTAATGATGTTGCAACTGTCGTAGGTCTTCCTTTAAAAGAAATTGAATCTAGAATTAATGAACTGCATGAACAAAACCCAATGTTAGGACATAGAGGATGTAGATTAGGTATTTCATTTCCAGAAATTTATGAAATGCAATGTAGAGCAATCTTTGAAGCTTTGTCTGAACTTAAAATAAAAAAAATTAAATCGGCATTTCCTGAAATTATGATTCCATTAGTATCAACAGAAGCTGAAATTAGAATAATGAAGGACTTAGTTGTAAGAATTGCAAAAGAAGTTCAAAAAGATAAAAAAGTTAAAGTTGATTATTTAGTTGGAACCATGATTGAGTTACCAAGAGCAGCCATCAAAGCAGATGATATAGCAAAACATGCAGAATTCTTTAGTTTTGGTACAAATGATTTAACACAAACGACATTTGGATTAAGCAGAGATGACAGTGGTAAATTTTTAAATGATTATATTGAAAATAAGATATTTTCTATTGATCCATTTGTATCAATTGATGATGGAGTAGGTGATTTAGTTGAAATTGCTGTAGAAAAAGGCAGAAAGCAAAATAAAAAAATTAAACTTGGAATTTGTGGAGAACATGGCGGTGATCCAAAAAGTATTCATTTCTGTGCAAAAGCAGGTTTAGATTATGTTTCTTGCTCACCATATAGAGTTCCAATTGCAAGATTAGCTGCTGCTCAAGCAGAGTTGTCTAAAAAAAAGTAATATCGTTGATTTAGATTTCTATTTTAAAATCTACTGCTGAAGCACTATGGGTGATGCTACCTACTGAAATTCTATCAACACCTGTTGCTGCAATTTTTTTAACTGATCTTAGGGTTACATTTCCAGAAGCTTCAGTTTCATAATACTTTTTGGCTATTTTAATACCTGCCTTAAGTGTTTTATTGTTCATATTATCAAACAAAATAGTATTAAATTTTAAACCTATTATTTGTTTGAGTTGATTTAAATTATCAACCTCTACTGTGATTTTTCTTCCTTTTTTATTTTTGATTGCAA
>CAJQTH010000006.1 GCA_905618905.1 uncultured Candidatus Pelagibacter sp.
TTTTTATTATCATAGCTGCGTCGGGACCCTTCAGTTGGTTACTTACCTCCCTAGGTGCAATCGGTGAACTTGAAAACTGGCTTCTAAGCCTTACGGGATCTCCCATTATTTTTATTTTAGCCGTGATTCTATTCATTTTTCTTCTTGGAACGGTAATGGACTCCGCGGTAAATATTATCATAGTTGGCCCAGTACTAGTTAATGTTATGGCTCAAGCTGGCTTTCCTGAGATACAAGCGGCTATCGTTGTAATAGTTGGCTTCTTAATAGGATCAGTAACACCACCTGTTGGTGTTGCGTTCTTTACCGCTGCAACAATAGCACAAGTGCGTCTAGAAAAGGTTGCTGTTGCGCTAATTCCTTATCTAGTTGGGCTATTTTTACTTTTATTTTTTATCCTCGTTATTCCAGAGTTGACCATGTTTCTTCCAAACTTATTGAGTAATTAGGGGTATGTTAAATTTTTTTAACAACATTGACCGTTTTATCCATCGTACATTGGAAGCTATGTGCTCACTCCTTTTGGCTGCGATGGTTGGTTTCACCCTTTATAACGTAATCATGAGATATGTTTTCAACAACCCTCCTGTTTGGGGTGATCTGCTAACAGTATTAAGTAATATTTGGTTGATGTTTATAGCACTTTCTCTGACAGCCAGAGATAATGAACACATAGCATTAAATTTAATTTATGAAAAATTACCAAATAGACTGTCGCTATATATACGCCAGTTCTGGAAGCTTATGATTATGGCAATTGGCATAGTCCTGATAATTTATGGAGTTGAACTTGTAGAGGGTATGCGTGGAAAGTATTGGGAGATGTGGTATTTTGAAATTAGTTTCCAAGGTATTGAGTTCAAGGAGAATTATATGCCAAAGAAATACGCAGTTGCAATCTTGCCGTTAGCTGGATTTTTGACGACTATTGGTGCTGCTATTAGTTTTGTGAAAAAGGTTTAGGTCAAGATGTTCTTGAAGCATTACAGTATGCTAACGTGGGATAAGGGATTCTTGCAGGTATAGCCACTTTATTTGTAGCATTAATACTTGATAGAGTTGTTCAGGGTAAAAAAAGAGTTTAATAAGACTTAATGGAATATTTATTATTAGGTTTTATTACAGGGCTTAGTTTGATCTTAGCAATTGGTGCCCAAAATATTTTTGTAATAGAGCAGGGATTAAAAAAGCAATATATATTTCTTGTTTGTATAATTTGCTCAATATCTGACTTGTTATTAATATTTTTAGGTATTTTTTTATTTCAATATTTTGGTAGTTTTTTTAATTCTACAATAGAGCTTATTTTAAATATTCTCTTATTTATATTTTTAGCACATTTTATTTATGGAAAGATATCTATTCAAAAAAATAAGATTAATTTTAATCAAGAAGTAAAAAGCATCTCATTAACAGGGATAATAACTAAAACTCTAGCTTTTACATATCTCAATCCACACGTCTATTCAGATACAGTATTCTTTTTAGGAAATTTTTCTAAAAATTTATTAATTATTGATAAATACTATTTTGGAATTGGAGCTTCAATAGCATCATTTCTTTTCTTTTTTACAATAGGATATCTTTCAAAATTTTTATCTAAATACCTTCAAAGTGATAAAATATGGAGAAAGATTAATCTATTTATAATGTTTTTTATGAGTCTATTAGCTTTGTTTGTTTTATTTGAGATAATTAATTAGAAAAACCATATTTTCTAAGTCTCTCATCAGCAGTTCTTGCATGAGCTTCCATACCTTCATATCTTGATATTCTAGCACAAGCAGCTCCCACAGTTTTTGTAGATTCTTTAGTCATTCTTTGGAAACTTAATGTTTTAATAAACTTACCAACAAATAAACCACCAGTGTAACGACCTGCACCTTTAGTAGGTAATATATGGTTTGTTCCTGAACATTTATCTCCATACGCTACAGTTGTTTCTTCACCAATAAATAGTGATCCGTAGTTTTTTAGCCTTTTATGAAACCATTCTAAGTTTTCAGTTTGAACTTCTAAGTGTTCTGGAGCGTACTCATCACTGATTGTTGCCATTTCTTCATCGGTATCACAAAGAATAACCTCACCATAATCTCTCCAAGCAGCTTCAGCACTTGTTCTTGGAACCTCAGGTAAATCAGCAATTAATTCTGGAACTCTTCTCATCACTTCATCAGCAACTCTTTTACTCGTAGTGTACAACCAAGCAGGAGAATTATAACCATGCTCTGCTTGACCAACTAGGTCAACAGCAACCATTTCCGCATCTGCTTTATCATCTGCAATAACAGCAATTTCTGTTGGACCTGCAAATAAATCAATTCCAACTTTACCAAATAAAATTCTTTTTGCTTCTGCAACAAATTGGTTTCCAGGACCAACTATAATATCAGCTGAAGGGTTATTAAATAATCCATTAGTCATTGAAGCAATACCAGGTACACCACCTAAATTTAAGATTACATCAGCTCCACAAAGATCAGCTGTATAAACTATAGTTGGATGAGCACCAACACCTTCTTTAGGAGGACTACATGCAATTACATTTTTTACACCTGCAACTTTTGCAGTTGTTACACTCATAACAGCTGAGGCTATGTGAGCATATCTGCCACCAGGTATATAACAACCCGCAGTATTAACAGGAATTAGTCTTTGACCTGCAAACAAACCAGGAGAAAGCTCAACTTCAAAATCTTGTCCATAATTTTTTAATTGTGCTTCAGCAAATGTTCTAACCCTGTCGTAAGAAAATTGAATATCATCTTTAGTTTTTTGATCTAAGTTTTTTTTAATTTCTTCGATTTTTTCTTTAGAGACAATAATATCACCATCATACTTATCAAATTTTTTTGTAAGATCTATACAAGCCTGTTCTTTATTTTCTTCAATATCTTTTAATAAACCTTTAACAATTTCTGTAGTTTTTGTATCATCTGATGATGATGTCTTAGGTGATTTTTTTAAATAAGTTATAGTCATTATTCTCTCTTATTAATTTTAAGCTTTTATTTAAAGCAATAATAAAGTTATTTCAATGAAGAATTAGTCTAAAGCAACAACTGCTGCAGCGATTGATGCCAATCTTGCTGGTGCTTCATCAGACCTACTAGTAATTACGATTGGAACTTTTCCACCTATCACAACACCAGCCGCACAAGCACCCATAAAATAAATCATCATTTTAACTAAGCTATTTCCAGTTTCAACACTTGGAACTAGTAATACATCTGCTTGACCAGCAACAAGATTTTTAACACCTTTGATAGCTGCAGATTTTTTTGAAATACTATTATCAAATGCCAAAGGACCAAAAACATCAGCATTTAAATTATCTTCTTTTGCAAGTTTTGTAATTTCATTTGCATCAATTGAGCTTGGTACACTATCTAAAACTTCCTCTGTTGCAGAAAGAACAGCAACTTTAGGTCTTTCAATTCCTATACGATTTGAAAAATCAATTACATTTCTTAGAATATGCATTTTTGTTTTTACATTTGGTAAAACATTTAAAGCACCATCAGTAATTATGAGTGGTTTATCATTCTTAGCAGTAGTCATGTGCCAAATGTGACTAAGTCTAGTTTTTCTAAGTAAATTATATTCTCGTTTTAAAACTTCTTTCATCAACACATCTGTGTGAATATGACCTTTGACAATAATTTTTACCTTATCTTCACTTGCAAGTTTTGCTGCTATTGCTGCTGTGTTATTTTCTACAGGCTCATCAATTATTTCATAAGATGAAATATCCCATTTTAATTGTTCTGCACATTTTAAGATTTCTTTTTTATCTCCTATAAAAATTGGTGTAATAAGATTTTCTTTTACAGCATCTTGAACTGAGAGCATTGGCAAGGGTAAACCTGCATTTACAATAGCTGCATTTACACCTTTTTTTTTATGGGCATGATCTAGTAAGTTATTAGGACAAACGATTTCTTTATTTGAAAGCATGAGGTATATTTAGACTGAATTATTAAAAAGTATATACTGTAAATTAACAATGATTAAGCCCTTTAAAATAAGTATTCCTGATAAAACACTTCAAGAAATTTATACTAAGGTTAAAAATTACCCATGGCATGAAATGCCAGATGATGGTGGCTGGAAATATGGAAGTAACCTTAATTATATGAAGGAGATCTCAAGTTATTGGATTAAAGATTTTGATTGGAGAAAACATGAGGCAGAAATAAACAAATTTTCAAATTTTACAACAGTGGTAGATGATATTGAAATCCATTTTATTCATGAAAAAGGTAGTGGTTCTAACCCAACTCCATTACTTCTTATGCATGGATGGCCTGGATCAGTTGTAGAATTTTTACATATAATTGAAAAACTCACACACCCTGAAAAATTTGGTGGAAATGTAGAGGATGCATTTGATGTTATAGTACCGTCTTTACCTGGTTTTGGGTTTTCGGGAAGACCATCTAAGCCAATAGGTCCTAGAAAAATGGCAGCTATTTTAAATAAATTAATGACAGAAAATCTTAAATATAAAAATTATTTGGCACAAGGTGGAGATTGGGGAGCAACTATTGCTAATTGGATAGGCTATGATCATTTTAAAACTTGTAAAGCAATTCATATTAATTGTTTAACTATGCGTCACCCAGAAGGGACCAAAACCAAAAAAGAAGAAGAGTGGCAAAAAAGATTTGATAAAGATCAAGTTATGCAGGATGGTTATAGAACTCAACAAGCAACAAAACCACAAACATTAAGCTATGGAATGATGGACAGTCCAATCGGAGTTGCAGCGTGGATTATTGAAAAAATGTATTCTTGGTCAGATTTAAAAGATAATAATATTGAAAGTGTTTATTCTAAAGATACCTTGTTAGCTAATATTATGGTTTATATAATTACAAAGACTTTTAATACAGCTTCTTGGATTTATTATGGAAGAAGAGAAGAGGGGGGACGTTTTTTTCCAAAAGATTTCCATAAGATAAAAATTCCAACTGCAGCTGCAATTTTCCCAGCTGAAATGTCTGAATGGCCACCTCGTTCTTATGTAGATAGAATTTTTAATATCACCCAATGGACAGAAATGCCAAGTGGTGGACATTTTGCTGCAATGGAACAGCCAGAGTTACTAGTTAACGACATTGTAAAATTTGCTAGAACTATTCGTTAACTAAAAGTTTTTTCTTGGATCTTTTAAAGTTTTAATTTTACTAAGCACGCCTGTTATTTTCATAGTGATAAAAACTACATACACAAAAACAAATCCTAAAGCCATAGTAGATAAAACGGTATATATCGCTGTCAGATTTTCTAGTTTAAACCAACTTTCAACACCAGGATTAGAATAATAAAGAAAATTCCAGAAAATAAAAAAAATAACTTCGTATACTATAATAATTTTAAATACTGGACGCATATTAGAAGCTTACTATAGTAGTTTTATCTTATTAAACTATTTAAATCTTCTAATGCATTCTTTGAGATTTTAATCTCTTTTTTAAGATTATCTTTATATCTAGTGTATTTACTTTGCCCTGGATAAAGAATTTCCTTAACACCTTTAATTTTAGGTAGTTTTTTTATTGTTTTAATATTGTCTTTTATTCTTTTATTAAAAGAATTACCGACAAACAAGTTAGGCTTTAGTACAAAAAATAAATGACCAATATTTTGAGGACCACTAAAATCAGTAAATGGATCCTTAACTCGACCGGCATGATTACCTCCAGTTAAAACACCGCTTAAAATATCAACCATCCAAGCTAATCCCGAACCTCTAAATCCAGCTATAGGTAATTGAACACCCTCCAATGCTTTTTTTGGATCTGTTGTCGGTTTACCAAATTTATCTAAAGCAACACCTTCAGGAATTTTTACGCCTTCTCTTGCCGCAACCCTAATTTTTCCTCTATTAATAATTGATATTGAAGTATCCAAAATAAAAGGAACCTTAGATCCTGTTGGAGTTCCAAAACAAATAGGGTTTGTACCAAACAAACTTTTTAATGCACCATGAGGTGCAACAGCTGGAGGTGCATTGGTAAATACCATAACCATTAAATTTTTTTTAACAGCCTGCTCAGCATAATAACCAGACAAACCATAATGTCCGCTATTTTTAACAGCAACTAGACCAATCCCAGTTTTTTTGGCATTACTTATAGCGGTTTTGATAGCAATATCTGCCGCAACAAAACCAATGCTATTATTTGCATCAACATGAGCAATTGATTGAGAAATTTTTTTAATTTTTATTTTAGCTTTTGGATTAATTACTTTCTTAGAAATTCGATCACAATACATTTTAAGTCTTGATAAACCATGAGAAGGGGCACCAACCAATTCAGCATTAATTATAGCTTCTGCACATATGGTTGCATGCTCTTTACTTAACTTGTGATGGATAAAGATATTTTTGATAATAGTTTTTAACTTGGAAGAATTCATAATTTAATAAAAAATTACTTAACCTTTACCATGCCATGGAATTGTTTTGGTAATTATTTTTCTTAAAGCAATGTCAAACAAAAGACCCAGCATCCCCATTACAAAAATAGTTATCCAAATAACCTCATATTGAAAATATTTTTTAGCAACATTTTCAACAAATCCAATACCTGTTGTTCCAGCTAAAAATTCTGCTGCAACCAAAGTCCCCCAACACATTCCAACTGCAACTCTTACTCCTGTTAAAATTTCAGGTAATGAGTTTGGAAAAATAACATATCTTAATATTTGCCATTTCGATGCACCAAGCGAGTGAGAAGCATGAATTTTAGATAACTGAGTTCCAGAAGCACCAGCTCTAGCTGAGATAATCATAATTGAAAAAGAAACCATAAATAATAAGAATACTTTTCCAACGTTATCAATTCCAAATACAGTAATAACTAATGGAGCCCAAGCTAGTGGCGGTACAGGTCTATAAAGTTCAATTAATGGATCAAAGAATCCTTTAGCAAATCTATTTAAACCCATCAACAAACCAAGTGGTACACCAAATATTATTCCAAGCACTAAACCTAAAAGTACCCTTAGGAAAGAATCCCATATGTGACCCATGGGTACTGGTATTTTAAATAATTTAAATTCACCAGTAACAACATTTAAAACTTTGCTTTTAAAGTTTGGTTTGACAGTTCCATCATTACTATGAATTGGGTACTTACCTGGGATAATATCCGCAATCCAATCTGGTAAAATAAAGCCAACAATTTTACTAACATCCATCATTTCATACCAAATCAGTGGAATATTTTTAAATCCAACACTTGGCTTTAATAAAAGTGTAAATTTTTTCAAAGTATCTGATGGTTTGGGTAGCCATCTACCAGAACCTTGCTCTGAACAGTTAGGACCACTTGAAATTATTGTTCCAGTAGGAAATAAAAATATATCAATTAATCTTAGACCTCCTTGCTCTTTTTTTTGAACTTTATCAAATTCTAAAATTGCTTGTTCCATATCATTGAGAGTTTTTGGAGGAAATATACTTGCATACTCAATCCTCCTTGCAATTTTAAGCACATCTTTTGCTAAAATCGATGCCACTTCATGTGTTTCATCTAATTCTGATCTATATTTCTTAATTCCATCTTTGATCTCTTTAATCAAAGTTTTGTATTGAGTGTTATGATTTCTTAATTTAAAAAAATCATCACTAATAAATATTAATTCTTTTGCAGCAGCGTCAAATTTTAATCCTTTTTTAGTTTCAGGAATAGTTGGAATTTCTATTGTATTTTCTACTGCAGTTCCAGATGATCCCCAGCCACCTTGTGTTTTTAAAGCCTCAATTCTTTTATTTTCTTCTTCAATAGTTTTTTTTGGTGGATAACTTATTTTTTGAAAATCTTCAGTTAACCCAATAATTCTATTAGTTAGTTCGTTAAGTTTAATCTTTGTTTTATTTTCAAGAAGTATTTCGTTAGTTAGTAGAGGAATTGTTCTTTTAGTTTTTTTAATAAAATCTAAAAGTTTATCTTTATCTTGATTTCTTATTGTGGATGAATTTCTAATTTCATTAGCTAATTTTTCAATATTTTTATTCTCAGCTTTAATAATTGAAGTACTTTTAAATTCCCTTTCATTTATTGGAAACAAATATTTTAATGAAAGCATCGAGTCGTTAACTTTTGCAACTTGGCAAAGCTCATTAGCAGACTGAGGGTAAAAAGACTTTGCTAAATCCCATGAATAATAAAGCCATGCTATTAATAAAAAACTACTTCCAACAATAATCCAGTGAGCTCCACCTTTGGCTCTTTCAGGGTTCCCAAAAACAGCATCTATTTTTTCAGTCTTGGCTAATTTTAATCCATAAAGGATAGAACCTATAACGGCAAAGATAATTAAAAATGTTATAATACCTGTAATCATTTTAAATATCTTTACCCATTATTTCTTCTTCCATGTCCCAAATCATGGTTAGAATTTCTTCTCTTTTACTTCCAAAATCTTTAGTTTTTTTAATCTCTCTTAAATCACCATCTATCCCCATTGAAGCAAAGGGTAATTTATACTCCTTATGTATTCGGCCTGGTCTTGGTGCCATTACATATAATCTTTCACCAAGTAACAAAGCTTCTTCAACTGAGTGGGTAATTAAAATAATTGTTTTTCCTGTTTCTTTCCAAATTTTTAAAACTAATGACTGCATTTTTTCCCTCGTTAGTGCGTCTAGTGCACCTAAAGGCTCATCCATCAAAATTAAATCTGGGTCATTAATTAAACATCGTGCAAGAGCAACCCTTTGCTGCATACCCCCAGATAATTGATAAGTTGGTGTATCTCCAAAGCCTTGTAAACCAACTATATTTAACCATTCATCAACTTTTTTTGCTGTTTTAATCGGATCTTCTTTTTTCATTCTCAAACCAAAGTCCACATTTTCAGCAACAGTTAACCATTCAAACAAAGCACCTTGCTGAAAAACCATTCCTCTTTCAACTCCTGGACCATTAATTTCATTTCCATTAAGAGTAATTACTCCTGAAGTTGGTCTAAGAAAGCCAGCTGTAATATTCAGTAAAGTTGTTTTCCCACATCCAGAAGGCCCAAGAACAGTTAAAAGTTCTCCTTTTTTAAGTGTGAAATTTACATCTTTTAATGCATGAACAGTTTCTCCCTTTGGAGTTTTAAAGATCATGTTTAGATTTTGAGAAATTAAATCACTCATAGAAATAAAGTTATATTAAATTTTGTTTAAAAAAATAGGCACCAATTTAATAAATTGGCGCCTATCTAATTTTATCTTACTCTCTAAATTATAGAGGTAAAAAGCTTGTATCTACTGCTCCGTTAGGAGTACCCATTCCTTTTAAGAAACCATCAAGATTTCCACCTGATTCCATAGATTTTTTAGTATCTGCAGCATTCAAGAATACAAATCCACCTAAAGTTTCCTTCATATCTCCAAGTTTCATCTCAGCATCTTTTGCGATTACATTCATATCACTTTTACCAGCTGCGTATCTAGCATTAGCTTCATGAGTTACTTCTATGAAAGTTCTCAACATTCCTGGGTTTTCTTTCATAAATTTATCAGTAACAGATGTAATATCGATACCTTTGATACCTGCATCACGAGCTGCTTGAACTGTTAACAATCTTGTACCAACAGTTAAAGCTGCTTTGATAGAGTTACCACCAAATAAACAAGCCATTGAAACATCACCAGAAACTAGTGCAGCAGCACCTTCTTCAGGGTCCATTTGAATAACAGTCATTTTGCTTTTATCAGCACCAACAACTTTCATACTTTCATCAAAAACATATTCAGCCATAGTTCCTAGAGGAACTGCAACTTTTTTGCCTTCTAACTCAGAACCGTTCGCTGATGTAATACCAGAAGCTTTAGATGTAACACAAGTTGTACCACCCATTCCGTATTCCATAGCAACGTCTACAAGTTTTAAAGGTGCTTTAGATTTAACAGCATTAATAAATGGCACTAAACCTTGTGAGTAAGAGATATCAATATCTCCTGCTAACATAGCATCAGTCATTGCACCACCATTTGAAAAGTTAGTCCATTTAACTGGAACACCCATTGCCTTTTCAAACATACCTTTAACTTTGTCTTCCTGATTTGGAGTAGGCCATTCTAAAAAGAACGCAACTCTAACTTCTTTAGCAGCAGCATTTGCAACTGATATAGATAAGTTAAGAGCAACTACTGTACCAAGAATAAAACTAATTATTTTTTTCATTATTATCCCTCTATTGTTAATTTAATTAAATTAGCGACATTTAAATGGAATTTAGGATGGATGTAAAACAAAAAAAAACTGTACACTTTCAGGTTGTGGCATTAAAAGTCACGGTATTTAGGGATGTTAAGTAAAAAAATAATTGTAGAAAACCAATAAATTTAGTCTAATAGTTTTGCTTTAAATTATTTATTTATAGAGAGAAAAAAAATATGAGCTCAGAAAACAGAACTGCAGTACCTAATTCACTAAATGAACATTGGATGCCTTTTACATCTAATAAAGATTTTAAAGCAAACCCCAGATTAATTACAGAAGCAAAAGGTGTTTACTTAAAAACTCACCATGGAAAAACGCAAATAGATGCGAGCTCAGGTTTATTTTGTAATCCACTAGGTCATGGCAGAAGAGAAATTACAGAAGCTGTTACAAAACAATTAGAAACATTAGATTACGCTCAACCGTTTCAACAAGGTTTTGGTGGTTCTTTTGAATTAGCTACAAGAATTTCAAAACATACACCTGGTGATTTAAACAAAATGTTTTTTACAATTTGTGGATCTACCGCTGTAGAGACAGCGATTAAAATTGCTGTTGCTTATCATAGAGCCAAAGGTCATGCAGAAAGATTTAGATTTGTTGGACGTGAACGTGGTTATCATGGAATGAACATTGGTTGTATTTCAGTTGGTGGAATGGTGAACAATATTAAAACATTCGCAAGTGTTCTAATGCCAGGTGTTCAACACATTAGACATACTCATTTACCAGAACATAAGTTTGTTAGTGGCCAACCAGAGACTGGAGATTATTTAGCAAACGATCTAGAGACAATTTGTGCAAACTTTGGTGGTGAAAATATTGCTGCTTGTATTGTTGAGCCGATTGCTGGATCAACTGGAACATTAGTTCCACCTAAAGGATATTTACAAAAATTAAGACAAATCTGTGACAAACATGGAATACTTTTAATTTTTGATGAAGTAATCACTGGTTGGGGCAGAACAGGTTCTAAATTTGGTGCAGACGAATTTGGAGTAATACCAGATATTATGACAATGGCAAAAGCTACAACAAATGGTGTTGTGCCAATGGGTGTTGTTGCTTGTAATGATTTTATTTATGACGCCGTAATGGATGCTTCACCAACAGGTGCAGTTGAATTATTTCATGGATATACTTATTCAGGAATTCCAGTTGCAGTTGCTGCAGCGTTAGCAGTACAGGATATTTTTGAAAAAGATGATATTTTTAATAGAGCAAAAAATTTAGCTCCTTATTTCCAAAAAGGATTGTTCTCTCTTCAAGATCTAGAGTCAGTAGATAATATTAGAGGATATGGAATGATGGGTGGAATAGACATGAAGCTAAACACTAAACCAGGTAAAGCTGGGTTTGAATGTTTTAAAGCATGTTATGAAGCTGGTGTTAACTTTAAAGCTACAGGAGATTGTTTAATTATAGCTCCTCAATTCATCTGTGAAGAAAAACATATTGATGAAATTATTGAAAAGTTAAGAACTGGTATTACCAATTACCAAAAAAATCAAAAGAACTAGATAAAATTAACTAATCAAAGAAAGTAGAGTTAACTATGAAAATAGGTGTACCTAAAGAAATTAAACCTCAAGAACATCGTATTGGGTTAACTCCTGATAGTGTTAAAACTTTAATATCAGAGGGTCATGAAGTTTTAGTTGAAAATAATGGTGGTTTTGAAGCTGGCTTTGAAAATGAGCAGTATACTAGTATTGGTGCAAAAATAATTGATAAAGCAGAAGATATTTTTAATGATGCGGATATTATTGTTAAAGTAAAAGAGCCTCAATCAGGTGAGGTTGCGATGATTAGAGAAAATCAGATCGTCTACACATATCTTCATTTAGCAGCAGCAAAAGAATTAACCGAAGGTTTGATTAAATCTAAAGGCGTTTGTATAGCCTATGAAACTGTAACGGATGACAATGGAAGGTTACCATTACTTGCACCTATGAGTGCAGTTGCAGGACGTATGTCTGTTCAAGCTGGAGCACATTGCTTGGAAAAAAATCAAAATGGTAGAGGTCTTTTATTAGGTGGAGCTCCTGGAGTTGAAGGTGGAACTGTTGTTATTTTAGGTGGTGGTGTTGTTGGTGAAAATGCAGCAGTTATCGCAACTGGTATGAGAGCTAAAGTTCATATTGTTGATAAATCTGAAGCAAGATTAAAACAATTAGTTGAAATGTTTGGGGATAAAATCATTCCAGAGCAAAGTGATAAAATTGATTTAAATAAATTAGTTGCAGAAGCTGATCTTTTAATTGGTGGTGTTCTAATTCCTGGTGCAGAAGCTCCAAAGTTAGTTACTAAATCAATGTTAAAATTAATGAAAAGAGGGTCTGTAATAGTTGATGTTGCAATTGACCAAGGGGGTTGTGTTGAAACTAGTAAACCAACAACTCATGGCGATCCAACTTATATCGTTGATGATGTTATTCATTACTGTGTAGCAAATATGCCAGGGGGAGTTCCAAGAACTTCAACAATAGCATTAAACAATGCAACACTTCCTCATTTAGTTAAAATTGCAAACAACGGTTATGCAAAAGCATTAAGTGAAGATAAACACCTTCTTGCAGGATTAAATGTTTGCAAAGGTCACGTAACGTATAAAGCAGTTGCTGATGTTTTTGGGCACGAATATGTTGATCCATTAAAAACTCTGTAATATTTTTAAAAATGTTGTCGGATAAAATTAAAGACTATTTAAATGAATATATTAGTCAGGAAGTTTATGTCCAAGTAGCTGTTGCTAAAGGTAAAAACAAAATAACTACTAATGCTGCAATTAATAAATATTTTGAAAGCAATCACTTTAAAGGATTAGCTGAAGGAAAACCTTACAATACTTTTTTAAGTGATTTAGAAGATAAGTGCTTAGGAAAATTACTTAATTCCCCAATGAGAGACAGTAAGTCTAATGACAAGATTATTATTGAGTTACAAAAAAAACTTAATGAATTAAAAAATGAAGAATTGAATGATACTTATTGGGAAGTTGAAACTGGTGAATTTCTTAAAGGTCAAGACATTAAAGAAATAGAAGAAGAAAGAGACACCCTTATTAAATTTCTAACATCTAAAGATGAAGCAAATGAGACGATAGCTACTCTTTGTAAAAATTATGAAAAATTGTGTAAAGAAAAATATCCAGAAGCACCATTGCCCCTGGAAATTTTAGATAATTAGAAATTCAGACAAAACATTCCCAAAAATTTCTTTCTAGGATAGTTGATTTTTTAAAATGACCTTTAAGTTTACTCAAATTTTTATTCTTACTGTTCTTAAAAAGAATATCTAAATAATTAATATTATCTCTGGCAACTTGTTGGTACTCTTTTGATGAGTACATCTTAATCCAAGAGCTATATTTACTTTTTTTCCAATTTTTAATTTTTGAAAGTTTAAATCCAATCTCTCCATAACCAATAATACACGGAGATAAACTTGAGAATATATCAAGATTGTTACCATTTTTACCTACACTCAATACATGGTCCGTGTAAGCACTATTGGCACTCTCAACTTTAATATTACTAAGAGATCTAAGCGGTATCTTCCATTTTTTACAATAACTTATGTGAAGTTTGATTTCATGATCAATTCCTTTAATAAAATTTACTGATCTATTAATTTCTTCAATGGACTTTGATTTATAAACACTTAGAGCTAAAATTTTTAAAAATTGTTGTAAAAATATATAATCTTGAACTAAATACTTTTTAAAATTTTTATCTGGCAGTTTGTTGCTTACCAAATCAGACAAAAACTTATGATCAGTATATTCAGACCATTCCTTATTACAGCTACTCTTTAATTTATAAAAATAAGTTTTTTTATTATTGTAAATATCCACTATTCCTTAATCAAAGTTTTAATTTTAGAGAAATCAAATTTAGCATCTTTTTTAAAGATCAATAATGTTATCACTGGTGTGAATGTTGCTAAAACAAAAGACCAAAATAATAACGCAGTTGAAATCCATAATGGAAAAGCATCAGCAGGAATTAATCCACCGATTAAGATGCTTTTATCAAAAGTCTGATTTGGAAATAATAGAAGACCTGAAACCAAACCTATTATAACAGAAATTAAAGAAAGTCTCTCATTTGCATCACCTTTAAACATTCCATAAAAAATAGGAAATACTGCAGCACAACATAGTAAATCTGCAAATAAAAACATGAATAGGACGCTATATCCTTTTGATGCTATTAAAAAAACAATTACTGATAGACCACATATTAAATATCTAGAAAGCGTAAGGTAACTATTCTTATTTTTTAAACTAATAAATTTATTTCCTTCAATAATAATTGTACTTGAGATTGCATTAATAAGTGTATCCATACTACTGATTACTAAAGCTAAGACTAAAATTAATATTGAAATAGTTAACAAAGAATTAATTCCAGTAAATGGCTCTAATAAAAGAGTAAAGAATAAAGTACTAGGGTCTGCTGCTTTATCAACTGATACTGCAAGAATTCCAAAGAAACCTAAAACAAGCATAAATGGAATTACAATAAAGAAGGCAGACATAAATCCTTTTCTTAAATCATCTGAACTTTTTGCTGCAAATACTCTTTGCCAAACACCTTGATCAAATAAGTTGGTTGCAAAAACAGCAATGAAGAAAGTTAAGCCTGCAGTATAACCATAAAAATATTTACCACTCATTAATGTACCAGCTTTTTCATTAATCAAATCTATAGAAAAAGTATTATTTCCTGAATTAAAAATATGGTTGATAGCAAATATTAATAAAATCATAATTATAATAAATTGAATTTTATCTGTAAAAATTGAAGCCCTAAGTCCTCCGTAAAGAGTGTAAGATAAAGTAGCTACAATTATTACAAGTGAGGTTTGCCAAAGAGGAAACCCTGACATTAAGTTAACAATTTTTGCAATTGCTGTAACTTCAGCTGCAAAATAAACAAACATGTACATTATTGTTAATAATAAAACTAAACGAAACATCGCCTTACCAAATCTAATTAAAACAAATTGAGTAAGAGTATTACCATTAGGCATAATTTTTCTCATTCGCTGACCAATTGTAATAAAAGCTAAGAAGGGTAGCGCTTGACCTAAGCCATAACCAATTATAGCACCTAAACCACCCCAAGTAGCAGATTCCGATGGACCAATTAAAATCCACACACCAAAACATGATGCAACTAATGATGCGGTTAAAGATCTTTTACCAATTGATCTATCTGCATTTAAATATGAGTTAATTGAAAGTTTACCTTTTGAATAAACTATTCCAATAGCAGCAAAAGCTAATGAAGTTAAAAGTAGAGTAATAATAGTGGTTGATTGATCTAAGTATATTGTGTTCATTTTTTCCCTTCGTTGTGATTATACAACAGGTTCTTTGGGTATATTCTCAGCTTTTTACAGCACCCCAGAAACTGATATTCTTAAAAAAGAATATAAAAGTTAAATAAAGAAATAATCAAATTAAGTCAAATTTTAACAGCAAATTATAAACATTAAGTAATAAAATAATGCACTAAATTATTAGGTTTGTTGAATTAACCTTGTTTATGGCTATATACACCCTAATAAATGTCTGAGATTCAAATATCCATTAATAACTTATCCAAAGTTTATGATAATGGCTTTAAAGCCCTTAACGATGTTAGCCTTAAAGTAAAACAAGGTGAAATTCTTGCAATGCTTGGGCCAAATGGTGCGGGCAAAACTAGTTTAATCAGTATTATTTGTGGAATTGTTAAACCTTCTTCAGGTAATGTTACAATTGATAATTTTGATATTATAAAAGATTATAGAGAGACAAGATCAAGAATAGGTCTTGTTCCTCAAGAGCTAAATTTAGAATCCTTTGAAACTGTTTTTGATACGGTGTCTTACTCTAGAGGATTATATGGAAAGCCACCCAAACCAGAGCACATTGAAAAAATTTTAAAAGATTTAAGTTTGTGGGATAAAAAAGATCAAAGATTAAGAGAACTATCAGGTGGAATGAAGAGAAGAGTTTTAATTGCAAAAGCTTTGTCTCATGAACCCAAAATATTATTCCTTGATGAACCAACAGCAGGTGTAGATGTTGAACTTAGAAGAGACATGTGGATGGTTGTTGAAGAGCTAAGAAAAACAGGGGTCACAATTATCTTAACTACCCATTATATCGAAGAGGCTGAAGCTATAGCTGACCGTGTAGCTGTAATTAATCAAGGTGAAATTATTGTTGTAGAAGACAAAAAAGAATTAATTAAGAAAATGGGTCACAAAAAACTAACCATTGAATTACAAGAAAAAATTAAAGATCTTCCAGAAGATTTATCAAAGTATAATCTTGAAATAGGAGATGAGCATATGTCTTTAATTTATACTTATAATGTTCAAGCTAAAAAAACAGGTATTACAGATTTATTACAAGATTTAAAAGATACTGGCTTGAAGTTAAAAGATTTAAAAACAGAACAAAGTACTTTGGAGAAAATATTTGTTGATTTAGTAAAGGAAAATAATGAAATTTAATTATTATGGCTTTAAAGCGATATATGTTCATGAGATGAATAGATTTATAAGAACTATAGGTCAGTCTATTCTTTCACCAGTAATATCCACATCATTATATTTTGTAGTGTTTGGTTCTGTTATTGGAGGTTATATTGAAAAAATTGATGGTGTTAGTTATGGATCATTCATTGTACCAGGTTTATTAATGTTAACTCTATTAACTCAATCAATAAGTAACACTTCGTTTGGAATATTTTTTCCAAAATTTAATGGAACTATTAATGAGATTTTAGCAGCACCTATATCAACACTTGAAACGGTTCTAGCTTTTGTTGGGGCAGGAGCTACAAAAACATTAATTGTTGGTGCTGTAATTTATGCAACTGCTTCTTTTTTTGCGGATGTGACAGTTAAATATCCATTGTTAATGATATTTTTATTAGTTTTAGTTTCTTTTACTTTTGCTTTATTCGGTTTTTTAATTGGTGTTCTTAGTTCAAACTTTGAACAAATGGCTATCGTTCCTTCATTAGTTATTACACCCATGGTATTTTTGGGTGGAAGTTTATACTCCCTTGATATGCTGCCACCATTTTGGCAAACGGTAAGTTATTTTAATCCAGTAGTTTATTTAATTGATGGACTAAGATTTTCTTTTTATGGTGTATCTGATTTTAATATTTGGATAAGTGTAGGATCTATGGTATTTTTTTTAGTAATTTGTGTAATCCTGGTCTCATTACTACTTAAAAAAGGCTATAATATTAAAAGCTAGAAATTAGAATAATAAATAGTATTATTAAATTATAATCATGTTGTCTTATATATTACCCTTCATAGTTTTAATTGTTATCGTGGTGTTTATTCATGAATATGGGCATTATTATTTTGCAAAACGTTTTGGCGTAGGTGTTACTGATTTTTCAATCGGTTTTGGTAAAGAAATGTTTGGTTGGAATGATAAATCAGGTACTAGATGGAAAGTTTGTGTCATACCACTTGGTGGTTATGTTAAATTTTTTGGTGATAGAAACGTTTATAGTCAAGCTGATAATGATAAAATTATAAAAGCATACAGTAAAGAAGATCAAGATAAACTATTTGTGCTAAAGCCCTTATATCAAAGAGCTTTAATTGTATTTGGTGGTCCCTTAGCCAATTTTTTATTGGCAATCCTAATATTTTTTTCAGTTTATACCTTTGCAGGCAAAGACTTTACTCCAGCTGTAATCAATGAAGTTCAAAAAGATAGCCCTGCAATGGTGGCTGGTCTTAAAGACAATGATATTGTGGTCTCAATTGATGGCAATAAAGTTAAAAGTATCATGGAAGTTTCAAAATATATTATGATGTCTACTGATGAGTTTATCAATTTTACAGTAAACAGGTACGATCAAGATCTAACCTTTAAAGTAAAACCTAATATTGTTGATGGAGAAGATAATCTTGGAAATAAAATCAACAAACGTATGGTTGGTATTAAGCTTGGAGCTTATAACAATGAAATAAATCACGTTAAACTAGGTCCTGCTAAAGCACTGTTTTATGCGGTTAATGAAGTTTATTATGTAAGCACATCTTCTCTTAAATATATAGGAAGTATGATTGTTGGAAATGGTGATACTTCGCAGTTAGGTGGACCAATTAGAATAGCAAAAATTAGTGGGCAAGTTGCTGAATTTGGTATTTTACCTTTTATTAGCCTAATGGCTTACATCTCAATTAGTTTAGGGTTAATAAACTTGTTTCCAATTCCAATGTTAGATGGTGGGCACTTAATGTTTTACAGTATTGAAAAGGTATTAGGGCGCCCCTTATCACAGAAAACCCAAGAAAGTTTTTTTCGAATCGGAATGTTTTTATTGCTATCATTGATGTTTTTTACAACGTTTAATGACCTAAAAGACGTGGGTTTATTTAAGTTTTTTAACAATTATGTTTCTTAAATAATCCTTTAAAATCAACGTTTATTTAATAAATCACCATATCTTGGGGTTTTATTTTTAAGAGACACTAATAAAAAGCTTGATTTATGGGCTTTAATGTAAATTATACGAAAATAACCAATAAATCCGGAGCTAAATAAATGAACAAAAAACAATTAATAACGCAACTTTCAGGTTCTCTAAACCTAAGTAAAGCTGATGCTGAGCGTACATTTGACACTATTACAAACACTATTCTTGATGCTTTAAAAGGTGACGATACAGTAAAAATTGCTGGATTTGGGACTTACAAAGTTGCAAAAAGAAAAGCTAGAGTTGGAAGAAATCCTAGAACTGGAGAGCAAATTCAAATTGGTGCTTCTCAAAAAGTAAAGTTTTTACCAGCTAAGTCGCTTAAAGAAATGTTTAATAAATAATTAAATTTCAAATTAATTAACAGCCTTTTATAGAAATATAGTAAGGCTGTTAGTATATGCAAATATAGCATACCCCTTTTTACACATCAGCATTAGATTAAAACTAAGACCAGAATATAAGTAATTACTTAATCTGGAGATCTTAATGACAAAAAAAATTAAAATTATAGCAGCACCAATTATTAGTTTTATATTTTTATTAAGCATGTGTAATACTAGTAATGCTGAAACAACGATGTCAGCAGAAGGCCAGTATATCTTTAATACTTTAGCATTTTATATAGGTTCAGTTTTAGTGGCATTAATGGCGGCAGGTTTTTGTATGCTTGAATGTGGTTTGGTTACTACGAAAAGTGTATCCACCATTGCAGCAAAAAATGTAGGAAAATTTGCTATCTGTTCAATCGTATTTTTTTTATTTGGTTATAATTTAGCCTATGGAATACCAGAAGGTGGTTTTATAGGTTCCTTTGAAATCTGGAGTGCTAATTCAAGTATTGAAAAAGGTTATTCAGATAGTTCAGATTGGTTTTTTCAGGCAATGTTTGTTTGTGCAACAGTATCTATAGTTTCAGGAGCAGTTGCCGAAAGAATTAAAATATGGCCTTTCTTTATTTTTGCAGCATTAATGGGTGGATTTATTTATCCAATTTCAATGGGCTGGCAGTGGGGTGGTGGCTGGCTAGCAACATTAGGATTTTCTGATTTTGCAGGATCAACTCTAGTGCATGCATGTGGTGGTTCTGCAGCTTTAGCAGGTGTAATAGTTTTAGGTGCAAGAGAAGGAAGGTTTGGAAAAAAAGGAGAAACTAAATCATTAGTACCTTTTGCTGCCTCAAGTATTCCCCTAGTTACACTTGGAACATTTTTATTATGGTTTGGATGGTTTGGATTTAATGGCTTTAGCCAACTTCAAATGGGAACATTTGATGATGTGACAGCTATAAGTAAAATTGCGATGAACACTCACCTTGCTGGTGCTGGTGGAGTTGTAACAGGTGCTATAGTTACAAGATTGTTAGATAGTAAAACAGATGTGGTCATGATGTTGAATGGCGCATTAGCTGGTTTAGTTGCAATCACTGCTGAGCCTTTAAATCCCACACCAGGATTAGCAATAGCTATTGGTTCAATTGGATCTTTAATAATGTACTTTGGTACAAAATTTTTAGAAAGAAGAGGACTTGATGATGTTGTTGGTGCTATCCCAGTTCATATGTTCTCAGGAATATTTGGAACATTAATAGCTCCTATTACTAATCCAGATACATCTTTTGGAACACAGTTTACAGGTGTGTTAGCAATTTGCTCTTTTAGTTTTATACTTTCATTTATTATCTTCAAAACTTTGAAAGCAACTGTTGGCTTACGTATCAGTAAAGAAGCTGAAAAACTTGGAACCGATGTTGCAGAAATAGGTGTAAGAGCTTATGCAATTAGAGACTAATAAAATAACTTAACTTTCTCTATAAGTTAATAAACAGGCCCCTTAATTGGGGTCTTTTAATTAGATCAAGTAGTAGTTAAAAGTTTTAGTAAAATATTTTATTAACAGTTTTCTTTATTCATCTTGTCTTTGATATACTTAACTGCCTTAAAAATTTTTTTATCCATTCCATCAGGAAGGGGTTCTGGCCAATTTAAAGTTAAACTATTCAAAATAGAACAGTAATTATTACGTGCCCACTCTACAGTTTGAAGATCTTTTGGTTTTATTTTTCTAGCCTTTTTTTAAGGGCTCTTCTACTTGCATGACCATCAATTTTGCTTTTTTCACATTTAACTTTTTATATGATTTAGCATCAAATGAATAAGCATTCCCACTCAACAAAATACCCAGAACAACGATCCCTAAAAGTTTATTGATTTTCATCCCAAAGCTTTTTGTAATTAATAAATGGTGACAGACCATAGCTTGAATTTACATTTGTTAAATGTAAAGAGAGACTTTTTAAAGGAGAGATACAAAACTCTTTTGTATAAATTTCATTTAGATGTTTTTCGAAAGGATCATTTCTATCTAAACAAGTATTATAAAAATTATTCCAATACTTATCTAATAAAGATTTTGTAGTCATGAATGTACATAAAGTTTGATTGATTGTTCTCCAATGTCTTTTATTTCCAATTAGAATATTCGTTTTTTCATTATTCATATACAGATATGGATAATCAGCAGGACACATAAAGATATCTTCATTAACTTGAGAGGCTATTCTTTCATATGAAGCAATCATTTCTTCCATCATAGGTTCAAAGTGTAAGTAATCATCTTCAACAAAGAAAACTAAATCTTCACCATGTTCTTTTCCAAGTTCAAAAGATTGAAGCAAACTTGCTAGATTTGAAAAGGTTTGATCATTTTTTTGTTGTTTGATCGTATCTTTATATTTTTCATGATTTAAAGGAGTAATACTTATATCTAAACCACTTCCATCTATAAGTTTCTTAATCTTGTTTAAATTTTCTTCTTTGGACTTGTCATCAACAATTATTATTTTAAATTTAATATTTGAGTATTTTGTTTTAGAAAAGTTAATTGATCTTATTACTGACTTTAAAGCTCTTATCGAATATTCAATTTTTGGTTCTTCAAATAATCTCTTTTTATTTTGATCCCATATTTCAACATCAGTGTTAGTTCTAAATATAACAAGTACAGTGCTTACTTTTTTGGTAATTTTTACTTCACCCAAAGGTAAAACAATTGATTTTTTATTTATGATTGAAAGATCTTCGTTTAATTCTTTCTGAAGAGTAGGTGAGCTAAAATCACTTTGATCAATTATTTCGTAACCCAAAACTTTTGAAAGTTTAATAAATAGTTTTTTTATGATGGTTTTTTTCATATAATTGTTTATGATTAAATTTTTACAATATTATGGCTATTAAATCATCACAAACTCTAGTTTCTGAAGCATTAAGTGAAGTTAAGACTATCACTGCAGATGAAGCGTTAAAGCTTTCTAATGAAGAAACATGTACCTTAATTGATATCAGGGAAAAGGGTGAATTAGATAAAACAGGTAGAATTGAAAACTCAAACCATATACCTCGAGGAATGTTGGAATTTTGGCTAGACCCTGATGGTCCTTATTTTAAAAGTGGAAAAATTGATATGAATAAAGAGATAGTTTTATTTTGTGCTGGTGGATTAAGATCTGCACTTGCAGCAAAATCTTTAAAAGAAATGGGTTTTGAAAAAGTCTCTCACATTGATGGTGGGTTTGCAGCAATAAGTCAAAGTAATTTTAAAATCGTTTAATCTATTTATTATATTCGTCTAAAGCGAATTCTAATCTATCCTGTCCCCAAAATATTTTATCATTAATAGTATATGTGGGGGCACCAAAAATTTCTTTATCATGGGCTTCTTGAGTATTGTTTTTTAATTTATCTTTAATCTTAGGATCTTTAATACCATGAAAGAACTCATTTGCATTAATTTCACACTTTTTAAGAAGAATTTCTAAAATTTTTTCATTAGAAGTGTCTAGATCATCTTTCCAATAAGCATCAAATATTACATCTAGATATAAATCTTTAGTTTCATCGTTTATAAAAAGGTAGCCACGCATGATATTTAATGAGTTAATAGGAAATTTAGAATTCCACATAAAGGCAAAATTATTTTTTTCGGCAATTAAATTACAATCACTTATCATATGTTTTAGTTTAGGCTCAATAAAGGCTGGTGCAGTTATGTCTTGCAAATTATGAAGGCCACTAACAAGAATTGGCTTATAATTAAAATTAATATTTTTTTTCTCTTTTAATATCTTTATTTTTTTATGAGCTAGGTAAGAGTAGGGGCTAATAAAATCAAAATAAAAGTCTATTGACTTAATCATAAAGTCTTATTCTTTTTGCATAAAATATTCTTATTATCCAGTAAATAACTATTCCAATTGGACCAATTAAATAAGTAATTATAAGTGGAATTGAAACAAGAAATTTATTCATACCAAACATTTGAGAGTCATTAACAATCCAGCCACCACAAAATAAATTCATTGCTAAAAAATGTATCCAAAATAAAATTAAAAAGGATTGATTTTCAAATAAATTAGAAATCTCATCAAATCCCAAATAAAGCCTAAAATTTAGTAAAAAATCATAACCACCTATGTGAGCAACGTAGAGCAAATAAGTATAAGCTATACTTAAAATAAAAATTGGAAAAATTGAAGCCACAAACACTCCACATATCTGTGACTTTGGAAAAACTACTAAAACAAACCAAAAGGGTAAAACACCTAGGTTTAACCAGAGGTAAACCATTTCTACAGTAAAGAATGTATAAATTTGATCGATCATTTTATAGTGTATTATATTAGAAGATAACATGATTCCAATGAGAAATAGAAAAAAAACACTAGAGGTCACCATGGAGGAAATGCGAAATTTTTCTTTTGCTTATATTGAGAAATATGCACCTTCAAAACAGCAGCTAAGAACCTATCTATTAAAAAAATACCTTAAAGCAAATGTACCCAACATTAAAAAACAAGATATTACGGACCTTATTGATATTGTTTTACCTGATCTTGAAAAAAGTAAATTTATTAGTGATAAATTTTATTCTGAGAGTAAGACGCGTAGTTTGATTCAAAAAGGTAGCTCCATAAATAAGATTAGATATTATCTTATGGGTAAGGGTATAGACGAAACTTATATTAAAGAGTCTCTTGAAAAAATTAAAGAGGATAACTCTGATCAAGATTTTTTCTCAGGTATAAAAATCTGTAAGAAAAAAAGAATAGGACCCGCAAGAGCAGAGGACAATAGACCTTTATTTTATAAAAAAGATATCTCTCTTCTTGCTAGAAACGGCTTTGATTTTGGAACTTCAAAAAGGATAATGGATATTGACCAATCAGAGTATTTAAAGATTATTAAATTACTTTAATTTTTTGTTTTGTTTTTTTACTAAGTGATTAACAATATTTCTAATATAGTTTTTAACAAACACAAAAACTAAAAGACCAAATATTGATACAGAGACAATTATTATTAAAACTATTCTTAATTGATCATCCATTAAATTATATTTTTACTTCTTATAATTAAACTAGGATTTTTAAACTCTGGTTTACCATATAAAATTTCATCATCATTAAAATCAGTTATTTTTCCACCTGCATGCTCAAGTATTGCATGTCCAGCCGCTATATCCCACTCGCAGGCTCTTGGTTCTGCTGCATATAAATCAAACTCTCCTGCTGCAACAACACAAAACTTCAACGAGCTTTTCATTTTTTGATGTGACGTAATATTATATTTTTTATGAACTTCCGCAATTTCCGATTTTAATTCATCAGAGTAGCTAACTGCTTTTAATTCTTTGTAATCTTTTTTTTTATCAATTAAGTTAATCTCCTGACCATTGATTAATTCATAACTATTCGATAATCCATATGAATAGAAAACCCTTTTTTTTGCAGGTACTGTAATAATACCTATGGCTGGTTTTTTATTTATTATTAAAGCTGCATTTAAAGTAAATTCTTCTCTATCACTTATGTAGTCTCTTGTTCCATCAATAGGATCTATTAACCAAAAGTTTTCTAAATTTTTATCATTTTTATGAGCAGCATTTTCTTCTGACACAATTACAATGCTTGGTGTGATTTCAGATATTTTTTTTGTTAAGATTTTATTAACTTCGATATCACCATTAGTCACCGGTGTGTTATCAGATTTAATTTCTTTTTTTAATCCAGCTTTTCGAAGATCTAGTGCAACTTGACTTGCTTCGTTGAAAGTATCTATCAATGATAGGGTTATTTTTTTAGCTTCTTGAATATTCATTTAATAAGTCTTTCTAGTTCTATTATATTTGTATTAATCACTTTTTTTCCAACATTTTCAAAATTAACTGTAGCCTTTCTATTAATTATTGACTGAACCTGCCCTATACCCCAATCTTTATTAGCTGGATTAGTGACTTTGTCACCTGGTTCGTAGTCTAAAATCATTTAATTTGCTTATACAAAATATATGCATAAATATCATTAAATATGACAAAATTAAATTCTATAGGTATTGCTAAGGAACCTAAGGACACTTTAATAGTGGTTGCAATGTCTGGCGGAGTAGATTCTTCAACGGTTGCAGCGATGATGAAGAGTGAAGGCTACAACGTCATAGGGATTACTTTAAAACTTTATAACGACACTAAAGAGACATCACAATCTAAGCAATGTTGTGCTGGTCAAGACATTATGGACGCTAAACGTGTTGCAGATAAATTAAAAATTGAACATAAAATTCTTTATTATCAAGATAGGTTCAAAGAAGGGGTGATTGATAATTTTATTGATAGCTACTTAAATGGCGAGACTCCAATACCATGTGTTCAGTGTAATCAAACTGTTAAATTTACAGATCTATTTAAAGAAGCTAAAAACTTAAAAGCAGATGCTTTAGTTACTGGCCATTATGTCAAAAGTATTACAGAGGGAGATAAAACCGAAATGTATAGAGGTATAGATTCAAATAGAGATCAAAGTTATTTTTTGTTTAATACCACCAAAGATCAGCTTAATTTTTTAAGGTTTCCTCTTGGAAATTTGCTTAAAGATGAGACACGTGAAATTGCTAGAAAATTAGATCTTAATGTTGCGGACAAACCTGACAGTCAAGATATTTGCTTTGTGCCAAACGGTGATTATGCATCTGTGATAGAAAAATTTAGACCAAACTCTTTCAGCAAGGGAAATATTAAAAATATGAAAGGTGAAGTGATAGGCGTTCATGACGGAGTGATTAATTATACAATAGGTCAAAGAAAAGGGATTGGTATCTCTGATGAAAAACCATTTTACGTAGTAAAAATTTTTGCAGATAAAAATGAAATTGTTGTTGGGGCTAAAGAACATTTGGTAAAAACTCAAATCAATTTAAAAGATTTAAATATTATAACTAACGACAAAAATGATTTTGAGAAGGAGTTATTTGTGAAAGTAAGATCTACAGGAAAACTTATTAAGGCTAAAATTGATATAAACAAGACTTCAGCAAATGTTAATTTGTTAGAAGAAGAGTACGGTATTGCACCTGGACAAGCATGCGTTTTTTACTCAAAAAATAATTTGGGATACAAAATTTTAGGTGGAGGGTGGATTACAAATTAGTTTTTCTTTCTCCACATAAAATAAGTTAATAGATAAAAAGTAACAACACCTAAAAAATAATCCCACTCTAGTGCATGCTTTAAAAATTTAAAAGTATCTCCTGGCCAACTAATTATAGGTAAAGCAATTATTGCAACAACTATTAATATTGATACTAATATTAATTTTAATCTTAAAACTTGAAAATTAATAAATTTAATTAATTGATCTTTAAAAGAATATAGTGCTGCAACCAGATAGGCTTGTGCTGTAACTTCAAAAGTAATAAAGACCACCATTATTACTCTTCTGAATAATTTGTATAAGTTATTATCAAATTCTATTCCCAAAAATATGGAATGTATAGTCAGAGCTATTGCCGAACCTACTCCAAAAAAAACTATTTTTTTTACATGTCTATAACTTTTATTAAAATTTAATATTATATCTTTATTAAGATACCAATATTTAATAAGTAAAAATGATGTTAAAAACATAGCGGGTTTGAAAATTAACCAACTAGGATAGGGTCTGGCTGCTCTACTAATAGATAATCCTCCATCTAGATAGGGCCATAATGAATTATGAACAATATGTTCCTGATTAGGAAATAATTCATGAAATTGAGTAATTAATACTAGGCAGGAATTGATTGCTAGGAACGGAATAATGAATATCCAGATACTGATGGATTTAGCATGTTGAATCTTATCCATGAAGAGAACTACTTTTTTTTATTTTTTCTTTTAGCTCTTCTTTTTTTAGAGCCCTGTTTTCTTCGACCTCTATGTTTCTTTGGGTAACCCATATTTTCCTATTTTATAATTTTTTATTGACCTAAGCCGAGGGATATAGCATTCTCAATTGAACTTATCAATTTTTTTATGTCTAATTCTTTTAAAACCTTCCTTAAACATACTGCAAAAGATTACCATAATCAGTCAGTTAATCCGCCTGTAGTAAGAGCTTCTACTATTATTTTCAAATCAATGCAGGATATTAGGAAAATGCAGGATAAAGCCAAAAAAAATCCTACAGGTGGTCATTTTGATTACGGAAGACAAGGCACATCTACAACTCATATCCTTTCACAGATATTGAAGACAATGGAAGAATGTTACCATGTATTTTTAACACCAACTGGATTTGGCTCGGTGTTTCTTGCGATCTTTAGTGTAGTTAGACCGGGAGATGAAATTATTGTTGCTGATCCAACCTATTCGCCAACAAGAATATTAACGCAGGATTTTTTAAAAGAGTTTAGTATTAAAACAACTTTTTATAATCCACACGATCTAAAAACTTTAGAAAAAAATATAACAAAAAAAACAAAATTAATATTTGTTGAAAACCCAGGCAGTAATTCTTTTGAATTTCAAGATTTAGGTAAAATAATATCAATTGCCAAAAAAAAGAAAGTTTATACTGCTATAGATAATACCTGGGGCACTCCTTATTTTTTTAAACCTATTCCACTGGGTTTTGATATGTCAATTGTTTCAGCGACAAAATATTACTCAGGACATTCAGATGTTATGGGAGGAAGTCTTGCTGTTAATAAAAAAGTTTTTAAAGATGTTGATAAAGCAAATAAAGTTACAGGATTAAGATTAGGGCCAGATGATGCTTACTTAATCACAAGGGGATTAAGAACACTTGATGTTAGATTAGATAAACATCAAACAAATTCAAAAGAAGTAGCCGAGTTCTTATCTAAATACAAAAATATAAAACTTTTATATCCACATAAAAAAAATTCATTTAATTTTAGAATGTGGAAAAAGTATTATTCTGGTGCATCGGGCTTAATGGGGCTTAAGATTAAATCAAAAAATAAAAATTCTGTAATTAAATTTGTTAACTCTTTAAAATTATTTGGTTATGGATATAGTTGGGGTGGATTTGAAAGTTTAGCTTTATACCAAGATAAGAGAGAACAAGGTAATAGACAGTATTTGAAATTAGAAAAAGATGAGCACTTAGTAAGACTTCACATTGGTTTAGAGGACCCAAAAGATCTGATTGATGATTTGAAAAAATCTCTGAAGCTCATTAAATGAGTTCTGAAAAATTTATAAAAAATAAAACTGCCTTAATAACTCTGATTGCAGCCTGTATAGTTGTTCTAATTTCACTGGGTGTTAGACAAACCTTTGGTCTATTTTTTATGGATTTTAAAGATGAGCTTAATATTACAATTACCCAGTCAGGTTTAGCTATTGGTATTCAAATGTTGGTGTGGGGATTAACGGGACCTATATTTGGAGCAATAGCAGATAAGTATGGTGGGCATCAGGCAATATGTTTAGCTTTCATTTTTTATATATTGGGAATTTATTTCCTATATTCAGGACCGAATACTGGACTTTTTTTTCAATTAGATTTAGGGGTTTTAGTTGGAATAGGTTTGGGTGGTACGGCAATAAGTATTCCTATGGCTATAGTAGGTAAACATTTTCCATTATCAAATAGAACTATAGCAATGAGCATTGTAACGGCTGTTGGATCATTTGGATATTTTATATCTCCACTTTACACAAGCTACTCTTTAATTAAAAATGGTTGGATAGACACACTGTTTGTTTTTATGATTTTTTTATTTATCGGATTAATCGTGGCTTTTTTTGTGAGATCTCCTTTTACAGGTCAATCCATTGAGAAACCCAGCGATCAAAGTATTTTTGAAGCTTTAAAAGAAGCTTTTAAAAACAAAAGTTTCATACTTCTCTCATCTGGTTTTTTTGTATGTGGTTTTCACATAACATTAGTGGGAGCTCATGTTCCAAAATATGTAATTGATAGAGGCTTAGAAAGCTGGACAGCTGCTGCAATTTTATCCTTAATTGGCCTATTTAATATATTTGGCTCTTTATTAAGTGGATACCTTTCTACAAAAATTAGTAAAAAATTTATTTTAAGCTCTATTTATGCATTAAGGGGTGTTTCAATAATTTTATTTATATTTTTACCAGCAAGTAACATTAATGCATTTATCTTTGGTGCAAGTTTTGGCTTTTTATGGCTATCAACGGTGCCAGCAACCAGTGGTATAGTCGCTCATATTTTTGGAACAAAATATTTAGGGGTATTATATGGAATAGTTTTTTTAAGCCACCAAGTAGGTTCATTCTTTGGTGCATTTTTAGGAGGCTTATTTCACGACCTATATGGTTCATATGATTACGCTTGGTATTTAGCAATTGCATTATCTGTTTTTGCAGCAATAATACATTTACCAATTAAGGAACAAGCAGTTTTAAGGCTAAAAACAGAATAGTAAATTGATTAAGAAAAACTACCTAGAAAATTTAAATAACTCAAAAAAACCTTTCATTATTTATAGGTCAAATAAAGGGTTTGATTTATATACAGATTTTTCAAAAAAAATTATTTTAACAAAAAATAATATAGAAAGATTTATTAATGAAAGCACTAAGTTAAAAAATAAAAAGAAAGAGACTGATTTATTTATTGGTTTTTTTGGATATGAAATTTTAAACAACTTAATAGGTATTAAAGTAAAAAAGCAAAAAGGTCTAAAATTTCCAAAGGGTATTTTTTACAAACCAGAAACTAAAAAAAAACTTCCAAATAAATTAAATTATAAAAATTTAAAAATAATCAAATCCAATACGCAATTTAAGATAAACATAAGTAGAGCCTCTTATAAAATAATCTTTGATAAATTTAAGAAGAAAATAAAATCTGGTGAAACTTACCAGATAAAAATTTGCACAAAGTATAGCAATAAAACTCAAATAGATGCTTTAGATTTTTTTTGTAGACTGGTTAAAAGCAATATGGCCCCCGAAGCTTTCATGATTAAAGATAAGAACTATTCAATAATTAGTTGTTCACCTGAAAATTTAATAAATAAAAGAAATGACTTTATAACCACAAAACCTATTGCTGGAACCTTAAAGAAAACTAAGAAACTTAATAGAATAAAAGCCCTAGCATTCTTTAAAAAAAATATCAAAGAAAGCAAAGAGCACAATATGATTGTAGACATGGAAAGAAGTGATTTATCTAGAATTTGTAAAGTAGGATCTGTAAAAATCCTTAAAAAGAAAATAGTTGAAGAATATAAGGACCTTTATCACTATGTAAGTTTAATTGGGGGTAAGCTTAAAAATAATATCTCTTCACTGGACATCATAAAAGCAATGATGCCTGGTGGATCTGTTATTGGCTGTCCTAAAATAAGTACTCTCAATTTACTCAACAAACAGGAAAAGGAAAGCAGAAATGTTTATACAGGAAGTTTTGGTTATATTAAATATAATGGAGATATGAGATTTAACATAATTATCAGGTCTATTTTAAATTATAAAAATAATTCAGAAATTTCAGTTGCCTCTGGTGTGGTAATCGACAGTAATGCTAAACATGAATTTAATGAAAACTATATTAAAGCTAAAGCATTAATGGATCTTTATAAGTGATTTATATTATCGATCATAAAGACTCATTTACTCATAATGTGGTCCATCAATTTGAAAATTTTGATGATGTAACGTGTGATAATTTTAATGAGATCAATGAAAAAAAGTTAAATAAATCAAAAGTTATTGTTTTTTCTCCTGGTCCTGGAGCTCCAAAAGATTACCCAATTAGCTCAGGCATTTATAAAAGATTTAAAGGTAAAAAAAAAATTATTGGCATATGTCTTGGTTTTCAGCAAATTTTACATTGTGAAAAAGGTAAGATAATTGAGCAAAAAAAAATCTATCACGGATACCAGTCTAAAATCAAAGTAACCAGTGATAACTCTTTATTTAAGAAAAATCGTAAATTTAATGTTGGAAGATATCACTCTCTAAAACTAAAAGAACCATTTGTTGCAAAAAATTTTGAAATTACAATGAGATGTGCTATTTCAAATGTAGCAATGGCTATAGAAAATAATAATGAAAAAGTATATGGCTTTCAATTTCATCCAGAATCTTTTTTAACTGAAAATGGTAACCTACTTATTAAAAAAATCTTATCAGCGTAAAACACTCAAAGAAGTTAATTTTAAGGATCTTTGGGGAGACAAAGGTGTGTTCACTACAATGCGAATTTTAGGAAATCCTATTAAAATTCTTTTTTTTAAAAATCATATAAAAAATTTAATTAAATCATTAAAGGTTTATAAATTAGATAGAGTTAATATTGAAAAAGATATTCTTAAGATAATCAAATTAAATATTGATAAAACTAAATCCTATAACCACCTTCTTAGAGTGGCCATAAACAAAAAAATAATTTCTATTTCTTTAAGAGATAGAAAAACTTCTAAGCTTAAATTTAATTTAAAACTAATAAATCATAAAAGAGTTGATCCAGAACTCAAAAATTTAAAATATAAATTAATATTAAAGTATTTAACCAAGATGGATAACACCACATCAGATGTAGCTTTGTGCTTTCAAAAAAAAATATTAGAAAGCGGAACATCAAATATAATTTTCATAAAAGAGAATCAGGTATACTCTCCTTCTAAAAACATTTATAGAGGTGTTACTTATAACTTTTTTAAAAAAAAATTAGGTAAAATTATCAATAAAGAAATTTTAGTTAATTCTTTGACTGATTATGATGAAATTTTACTTATTGGCTCTGGAAAAACAGTTACTTCTGTAAAAACTATTAAAGAGATTAAGTGGAAAAGAAAGGGTTTAAAACATTATAAAATACTTTCTAATTTTTATAAAAAAGAAATTTTGAAGTGTCCAGTTTATAGATAGAATTTTATTATGAGAGATCCAAACAACCCATGTTTATTTTGTGATATTAAAGAGAGTGGCTTAGCTGATGAAAGCACGTTAGCTTATGCAAGTTATGATACTTATCCAGTTTCTGAGTTGCACTGTTTAATTATTCCGAAGCGTCATGTTAAAGATTATTTCGAATTAACTAATGATGAGATTATTGCCTGTAATGATCTTATAAAAAATATAAAAAAAGAAATTTTATTAAAAGATCCATCTGTTATGGGCTTTAATATTGGATCAAATGCTGGAAAAACTGCTGGTCAATCTGTTCTACACTGTCATATTCATTTAATACCTAGAAGAGAGGGTGACGTTGAAAATCCACAAGGTGGTGTAAGGTCAGTTATTCCCCTAAAACAACATTATAAACGTAAAGTGTAAGTTGTATTCTTAAATGATAAATTGTAACTGATATAACGGTTGATCTATTATTTCATCTATAATAAAAAATGGAAATTAATTAAGATTCTAATAAAGGGTAATATTAAATATGATGTCAATTAATCCATACGCAACGTTAGCAGAAACTATTTCCCCATTAGCTATTCAGGGTTTTATCTTGGCGATGCTAGCTTTAATTGTTATTGGAACAGTTGTTCAAATGATACATCATAAAAATGTTACTTATTTTTTTAATAATGCCAAAAAAGCAAAATTAGCTGCTGAAAGAGAACTTGGTGTTGGAGAAAAAACATCAGTTATTTTAAAAACCGTAGTACATGACATTGCAACTACTGCAGAGTTAGGTGCTGGCAAAAGAAGAGTTGCACATGTTATGGGGATGTATGGAACTATTTTGTTTTGGGTTGCATCAGTCGTATTGGTTTTTGGTTACACAGGCCAAGGTGCATCTACTTCAACTGTTTGGTCTATGATTTGGCATGTTGGAGCAATAATGACTTGTGTTGGTGGTTATTGGTTCTGGTTATTTTTGAGAGTAGATGTGTTAGCTGAAGCTCATCCATGGTACAGAATTATTAAAGCAGACTTGTTTGTTCTTGCACTTCTTGCATGTGCAACTACTGGACTTGCTTGGTCTTATTTTCAATTTTCAGGATCTACTGGATTAGGATACTTATTTTTAGTTTTATTTATTACCTCAAACATTGTTTTATTTGGGGGAGTTTATTGGTCTAAATTTGCGCACATGATTTATAAACCAGGTGCAGCAATCCAAAAAAACTTAGCCGAAGCAGATGGATCTAGAGATAATCTTCCTCCACTAGCAGACGCACCAAAACAATTTGGACTAGGAATTAAAAGAGAACAACCAAAACACTATTAAAAAGAAAGAGGTAATATAATATGTCAACTTTTGTATATATGACGAGATGCGATGGATGTGGTCACTGTGTGGATATTTGTCCATCAGATATCATGCACATAGATGAAAATATTAGAAGAGCAGTCAACATAGAACCAAATTTTTGTTGGGAATGTTACTCTTGTGTTAAAGCTTGTCCTAATCATGCAATAGATGTTCGGGGTTATGCAGACTTTGCTCCTATGGGTCATAGTGTTAGAGTTAGACGTGAAGAAGAAAAGGGAACAATCTCTTGGAAAATTAAATTTAGAAATGGAACAACTAAAGATTTTGTCTCTCCAATTACAACAAAACCATGGGGAAAATTTATTCCAAAATTAGCAGATGGTGAAAAACCTAACCGAGGTGAGATTAATTCTCAAATGCTTTATACCGAACCTAACGGTTTAAATATTGATGGTAAGTTGCCATCTGTACCTAAAGAAACCTTTAAAAAAGGAGTTTACTACTAATGGCTAAGCATAAAACACATTTTGAGGATTGTGATGTTCTAGTTGTTGGTGGCGGTATGGCTGGAACTGGTGCTACTTTTGAAGCTAGACACTGGGGAAGAGACATGAAAATTATTTGTGTTGAAAAAGCTAATATCGACAGAAGTGGAGCGGTTGCCCAAGGTTTATACGCTATTAACTGCTACATGGGAATGCAATGGGGTGAAAACCAACCTGAAGATCACGTAAGATATGCACGTAACGATCTAATGGGAATGGTTCGAGAAGATTTGGGATATGACATGGCTCGTCACGTTGATTCAACAGTTCATATGTTTGATGAGTGGGGCTTACCAATGATGAAAAATGAAAAAACAGGTCGTTACCTTAGAGAAGGTAAATGGCAGATTATGATTCATGGCGAAAGTTACAAGCCAATCGTTGCAGAAGCTGCAAAAAAATCAGCTGATAAAATTTATAATAGAATAATGATTACTCATCTTTTAATGGATGAGGCTCAAGAAAATAGAGTAGGTGGAGCTGTTGGTTTTAATATGAGAACTGGTGATTTCCATGTATTTAGATCAAAAACTGTAATTGTTGCAGCAGGTGGAGCTTCTCATATTTTCAAACCAAGAGCAGTTGGAGAGGGAATGGGAAGAACTTGGTACGCACCATGGAGTAATGGTTCAGCTTATGCATTACCTATTGCTGTTGGAGCTAAAATGACACAAATGGAAAATAGAATTGTGTTATGTAGATTTAAAGATGGATATGGTCCAGTTGGAGCATACTTCTTGCACCTTAAAACATATACTCAAAATGCAAATGGAGAGAACTATGAGAAGAAATGGTATGATCAAACTAAAGAATTAGTTGGTGAATACATAGATCACCATCCAACTCCTACATGTTTAAGAAACCACGCATTTATTCAAGAAACTATCGCAGGTGGTGGACCCATTCACATGGTAACTACTGAAGCTTTCCAAGATCCACATTTAGAAACAGTTGGTTGGGAAAATTTCCTTGGTATGACTGTTGGTCAAGCGGTTGTTTGGGCTTCTCAAAATATTGATCCTAAATACACAAATCCTGAATTAACTACATCTGAGCCTTATGTTATGGGTTCTCATGCAACATGTTCTGGAGCTTGGGTTAGTGGACCTGAAGATTTATCTCCACCAGAATATTTCTGGGGTTATAACAGAATGTTAACTATTGATGGACTTTTTGGTGCAGGCGATACTGTTGGTGGAAGTGCCCATAAATTTTCATCTGGATCATTTACTGAAGGTCGTTTAGCTGCAAAAGCTGCTGTAAAATATATTGAGGATAAAAAAGCAGAAGGTATTAAAGTTACAGATAAACAGTGTGAAGACTTTAAAGTGGCTATATTTAAACCCCTTGAGACATATCAAGTTGCTCAAAATGAGATTACAGGTGGAACAGTTTCACCAAGTTACATTTCACCAATTCAAGGACTTCAACGTCTACAAAGAATTATGGACGAATATGTTGGGGGAATTGCAACTAACTACATGACCAATGGTAATATGCTTAAAAGAGGCCTAGAATTACTTGCTTGGTTAGAAGAAGATTTAGAAAAAGTAGGCGCTGAAGATTTACACCAACTTATGAGAGCTTGGGAATTAAAACACAGAGCTTTAACTTCTCAATGTGTAACTGAACACACTATGTTTAGAGAAGAAACACGTTGGCCAGGTTACTATTACAGAGGTGACCATATGAAACTTGATGATGATAATTGGCATTGTTTAACAGTTTCTAGACGTGATCCTAAGACTGGTAAATTCTCACTAGAAAAAGTCCCAGTTTACCACATAGTTGATGAGAACGAGAAGAGAAAAGCTTCTTAAAACATTTAAACTTAAATTATGAATCTTTTAGAGAAATCTGATGATGAGATTATAACAATTGCTAATCCTATTTGGGATAATCTTGTTAAGACATCAAATATGAAAGATTATGGTGGATTCACTAAAGATTTTGGAACTCAAATGCTATTTGGGGCTAATGAAGTAGAGCTTGGAAAGCAGTGGGCTAACAACAAACTTTTGACGAGTTTAAAAGAGGACTATGAAGCATTTGGCTGCCTTAGAAGAGGTCAAAACATTACCGTTCTATTTAAACAAAGGAGCAAAGAAATTGAAGGTGAGTTCCTTGGAAGGTTAGTCCTTGGTGTTGAAGGGGATGATGTTAAGGTTTTTGGAGCAACCATCTACTAATAAAAAAATCATTTCAGACAAACTATTTATTTGACAAATAATTAACTGGGTGTATTGACGGTTGTAATGTCAATTTCCAACATAAAAGTATTAAACAAAATTTCAGATTTTAAAGTAACTATTATCAAAACAGGCATCTTTGTTAGTTTAGCTGCTTATTGGGGTATAATTTTA
>CAJQTH010000007.1 GCA_905618905.1 uncultured Candidatus Pelagibacter sp.
TTTCAAGTAATGTCATTCTCTAAAAAAAATATAATTAGAGGTCTTCACATACAAACTAAAAAACCTCAAGGTAAGTTCATAACCGTTATAAAAGGAAAAATTTTTGATGTAGCGGTCGATCTTAGAAAAAAATCCAAAACATATGGAAAATATTTTTCGAAGATTTTAAGTGCTAAAAACACACTATCTATTTACATACCACCAGGATTTGCCCATGGTTTTTGTGCCCTAGATAAAGAAAATTTTGTAATTTATAGCTGCACTCAATATAGAAATGCTAAATCTGAAACAGGAATAAAATATGACGATAAGGACTTAAATATTAAATGGCCAATTAAAAAACCTATTATTTCATTAAAAGATAAAAAGAATTATTCTCTTAAGGAGTTTTGCAACAAAACTAATGGATAATAAAATTCTAGTAACAGGTGGTAAATTTATTATTCACACACCCTACCCAAAAATAATATAAAAAATTATCAATATACCTTAAGTGGTAGCGGGAAGTGGAATCGAACCACTGACCTCAGGCTTATGAGTCCTGCGCTCTAACCGACTGAGCTACCCCGCCACTTAATTATTGTTGATTTATAATAGATTTTTATTTTAGTGCAATCAAGTATTTGAATGAGTTGTTTACTTTAAGAGTGTAATTAAAGTTCCAAATAAAGAAAGTCCCAATATAGTAAAGCTATAAAAAAAGATTTTTCTTTTTGTTTCATTTTTTTGATCTAATTTTACTCTGTTAAGTAATTTATTAATATCAACAACTTGTTTTTCACCTATGTGATTTACTTCAGATAATCTTTTTGTATTTATATTTTGATCAATTGATTTTTTATTGTGAAAATACACTTTTTGCATAACATTATTTAACCACCAATTATTTAACTCGGCAACTAAAATTATAAAAATCTAGCTTGTTTGTCTTTTAAAGGGGTAATTTCTACCAGTGCTAGGAATTTTTGTTTAGCCACTTCAATATATAGATCTTTTTTTGAAAGTTCTTCATTTGAATATGATGAACTTACATATCCAAAAGAAAGGTTTTTTTCATAATTAAAGGAATAATTTCCAGATGTCGTTCTTCCTATAATTTTATCTTCAAGATAAATTGGCTCTTCATATAATAATAAAGGGGTGCCTGGATTACTATCTTTAAGTGACAGCATAATAAATCTTCTATTTTGTTTTTTATCTTTTATTTTTAATAAGCTTTCTTTACCTGTAAAATTGATTTCTTTTTTAAAGCTTATTGCAAAATTTAATCCTGCCTCATACTGATTTTCCTCAGGTGAAATATCGTGACCCCAATGTAAAAATCCACTCTCCATTCTCATGGTATCCATTGCATGTGACCCACAATGAGATAAATCATGATTTTTTCCTTCTTTAACAATTAATTGATAAACTTCTTTAGCATCTTTATTTTCTATATAAAGTTCAAATCCTAATTCACCCACATAAGATAATCTTTGAGCCCAAACTTTTTTTGAACCAAAAGTAACAAATTTTCCATAACCAAATTTGAATGTTTCATTACTAAAGTCATCATTTGAGATTTTTGAAATTAAATTTCTACTTTTTGGTCCAAAAACTCCTAAACAAACAAGATCATCTGTAATGTCTTTAAATTCTAAATTAGATGATAAATGTTTTAAAATGTGTGCTTTATCATGAGTTCTTGTTGCGGCTGAACTTATTATTCTAAAATGATTTTTATCAATACAAATAACAGTTAAGTCGGTTTCAATTCCTCCTGCTTCATTTAACATTTGTGTGTATGTTGATCTGCCCATTTCATCTTTAATATTGGCTGTACATATTCTTTGCAATTCACTATGCACCTCTTCTCCTTTTATTTCATATTTAGAAAAGGGAGATAATTCATACAAACCAACATTAGTAATTGTATTTTTTGTTTCAAATTCAACTGACGGGTACCAGTTTTGATAATCAAAACTGTATTTGTATTCTGCTTTTTCATTATTTAATGCATACCACATAGGTCTTTCATATTCACCTGATACACCAAAGCATGCTCCCTCTTTTTTTAATTCTTCATGATATGGTGACAGTCTTTGATTTCTTGAAGTGTTATGCTGTTTATAAGGCCAGTGCATTCCATATAAATCACCAAGTGTTTCCGTTACCCTTTCCATAATAAATTTTTTAGATGAATGGAATTTTTGAAATCTTTTAATATCAAGTGAAAATAAATCTTCATTCATATAACCATTAATCATCCACTCAGCAGTAACTCTTCCAGCGCCCCCCGAGCTTGCTATGCCGATACTATTAAATCCACAGCACGTAAAAAGATTGTTAACTTCAGAAGTTTCCCCTAAGAGATATTGCGTATCTGGGGTAAAAGATTCAGGCCCTGAAAAAAATTTTCTAATTCCGGCAGTTTCTAACATGGGTAATCTTTGAAATGATTTTTCCAAATAAGGTTCAAAGTGATCAAAATCGTCTGGAAATTCCCCAAATGAAAAGTCTTCTGGAACCACTCCCTTATCTTTAAAAGCAGGTTTTGCATTAGGTTCAAATATTCCAACTAACATTTTCCCGGCATCCTCTTTTAAATAAAGACAGGAGTTATAGTCTCTTAAAACAGGTAAGTTTTTTGGTAATTTATCTAATGGTTCTGTAATGATATAAAAGTGTTCATTTGGATATAATGGAATGCTTACACCAATATCCTCTCCAATTTGTCTCGACCACATCCCAGTTGCAATTACAACGTATTCACAATCAATTTTGCCAAATTTAGTTTGAACACCAACAATTTTTTTGTCTTTAACTAATATTTTTTCAACCGGAGTTTTCTCAAATATCTGAGCCCCTTCCATCTTTGCAGCTTTAGCTAGTACATTGGTAACCCCTATAGGATCTGCCTGACCATCTTCTGGCATATAAACTCCACCTAAAATGTCATCATTATTTATAACAGGATAGAGCTCTTTTATTCTTTCTTTGTTAACGCTTTCAACATTAACATCAAACAATTGTGCAGCTGTTGCTTGTCTTAATAATTCTTGTAATCTTTCAGGTGTGCTAGCAACTGTAATTGCGCCATTTTGTTTTAATCCAGTTGATAATCCAGTTTTTTTTTCTAATTCTTTATAAAGATTTAAAGAATATTTTCTAAGTCGAGTAATAGTAGATGAGGCTCCTAATTGACCAACAAGACCTGCTGCATGCCAAGTAGTGCCTGAAGTTAACTGATCTCGTTCTAATAAAATTGTATCTTTCCAACCATACTTTGCAAGATGGTATGCAACAGAACAACCAGCAACACCTCCTCCAATTACTACTACTTTTGCTGATTTTGGTAATATGGCTGACATTTATAATTTAACAATATTAAAATTTTTAAATACAAACAACTAAATCTTAATGTTCAGCTCTAAATTTTGAGTGACAAGACTTACAGCTACTCCACATATATTTCCCAAGAGTTGCTTTCATATCTTCCGATTCATCAATAACATTCGTTAACTCAATCATATTACTCGAAGCTTTTGTCATTAATAAATTAAATTCATCTTTATTTTCCCAAATAGAAGGCAAAGCCCCAGTTTTAAATCCTACTTTTGAATTTTCAGGAAAAAGATCTATTAATTTTTTATAATTATCACTCATTTCAATCATTAGCTTTTTTGCTTCATCTAAATTTCCATTAGAAGCAAGACTGTTTACTCTTTTTGCAGTTTTGTAATTTTTACTAAAAATAGATTTTCTTTCTTTGATAATCTCTTCTACATTTGGTTCAGAAAAAGCACTGAAACTATAAAATAATATAAAGATAAAAAATAAAGTATTTTTAATTGTTGTCATAATATGTTTAATTTGATGATGTCTATGTTAAATAATAAATCAAAATATGGATTACTCAGCAAATTATTCCATTGGCTAACTGCCGCAGGATTACTAATTCAAATACCACTTGGCTTTTATTTGGTAGATTTAGACTTTGATCAAGCTAGAGTTGATATAGAGAATTATCATATATTATTTGGATTAATCATATTTTATGTAACCCTAGTAAGGTTAATCTTTAAATTATTAACACCAGCCCCTGATTTTAAAGGTAGTACTTTTTTAGGACAAAAATTTATAGCAAAATTAAATCACTTATTATTATATTTGACTTTGTTAACAGTCACATCCTCAGGTATCTTAAAAAAACTATTTAATGGTGAAAGCTTAATTATTTTTTTTAAAAAAATTAATTTAACTTATAATTATGAACTTTCTGAGCAGTTTTATTCAATTCA
>CAJQTH010000008.1 GCA_905618905.1 uncultured Candidatus Pelagibacter sp.
CTAAGCTTATGGAAATGGCTTTAGCAGTTAAATAAATTAATATATAAAGCCCTTGTTTCAATAAAAAATAAGGGCTTTTTTTATGATAAAAAATTACTTAAAATTTTGTAATTACACAGCTCAAGCTTGTGGAGCTTTTGCTGTAGGTGCTTTAATCTTGTCTATCTTGGTAATTGTCGAACTAGTTTTTGAAAGATATTTTTTTCAACATGCAATTACTTGGCAAACAGAATTGGTTACAATGTTGCTTGTTGCATCTACTTTTATTGGTAGTGCTTATGTTTTAAGCGAAAAAGCTCATGTTAGTATGGAGTGGATTTATGATTTTTTATCAAAAAAAAATATTATTAAACTCAAGATTTTTACTTCATTTTTAAGCTTAGGGTTTTTTCTAACATTATTTTATTTTGGTTTCTTAATGGTAGAGGAAGCTTTCATTAAAAATTACACTACAGGCACAATATGGGATCCTCCATTATGGGTACCTTATTCATCAATGTTAATAGGTTCTATTTTAATGATACTTCAATATATTGCTGAAATAATAAAATTATTTGATGAAAAGGATTTTAAATAATGGATCCATTAACGATTGCAATAATTGTTGCTGTTTTTACACTAATAGTTTTATTCTCAGGTATTCCGATTGCCTTTGGTCTAAGTTTTGTTTCAATTACTCTGTTGGTTACATTCGAAGGGTTGCAAATGTTAGATGTCTTTGCAGAAACTTTTTACGCAGGATTAAATTCTTTTGTATTACTATCAATTCCAATGTTCATTCTTATGGGGATGGCTGTTGCTCATTCACCTGCAGGCAAAGATTTGTACACTGGTCTTGATAGGTGGTTATGGAGAGTTCCAGGTGGTTTAGTTATTTCTAATATTGGTGCATGTTCAATTTTTGCAGCTTTAAGTGGATCAAGTCCAGCGACATGTGCTGCTATTGGTACTATGGGAATTCCTGAAATGAGAAAAAGAGGATACTCAGACGAAATTGCCACAGGAACAATTGCTGCTGGAGGAACTTTAGGAGTTTTAATTCCACCTAGTATAGTTTTAATTGTTTATGGTATGGCAACAGGAACTTCCATTGGAAGACTATTTTTATCTGGCATTATTCCAGGGTTTATGTTGGCAAGTCTTTTTGCTGTTTGGGCGTTAATACACAGTTACTTCATTGATAAAAATGCATCAAAATTATTAAGAAATAGAAAGCCACCAACGTTAAAAGAAAAATTTGAAGTTCTTCCTAGAATTTTTCCGTTTTTAGCGATCATCGTTGGAGTTTTGTATGTACTATATGGAGGAGTTGCGACACCATCAGAAGCTTCTGGTGTTGGTGCATTTTTGGTTTTTGTAATGATTGCAGTTGTTTACAAAATTTATCAGCCTAAAAAAATATGGAATATTGTTAAAATTTCAATGAAAGAGAGCGTGATGATAATGTTTATTATTGCAGCTTCTTATCTTTTTGCATTCACGCTATCCCAACTTTATGTAACTCAATCACTTGCTCAAAGCATGATTGAATTAAGTAGTAATAAGTGGATGATTTTTTTGATGGTTAATGTGTTTTTACTTGTTGCTGGTTTCTTTTTACCACCAGTTGCAGTTATTGTGATGACTTCAGCGATATTATTACCTGTTATAACTACATTGGGTTTTGATCCATATTGGTTTGCAATAGTATTTACAATAAATATGGAAATAGGCTTAATCACACCGCCTGTTGGATTAAATCTATATATAATTAAAGGAATAACACCTGATGTAAGTTTATCTACAATCTTAAAGGGATCATTTCCATTTATGATGATGATGGTTTTATCCATATTGATATTGTGTATTTTTCCTGAAATTGTAAGTTGGCTACCTGATAAACTAATGGGTAAACCTCTTGGATATTAAAAAAGAAATTAATAGAAAAATTTCAGTAGCACCCATGATGGATTGCACCGATCGTCATGATCGTTACTTTTTAAGGTTGATGAGTAAAAATGTTATGTTGTATTCAGAAATGGTTGCAACAAAGTCTGCAATACATGGAGATCGAAAAAAAATCTTATCTTATAGTCCTGAAGAGAAACCTTTGGCTTTACAAGTTGGTGGATCAGATAAAGTAGAGTTAGCAGAAGTTGCAAAAATTGCAGAGGACATGGGTTATGATGAAATTAATATTAACTTAGGTTGTCCTAGTAAAAAAGTTCAAAAGAATATGTTTGGTGCCTGCTTGATGAAAGAACCTGATCTTGTTGCAGAATGCATCGATTCAATGGTTAATGCTTGTAAAATTCCAGTTACTGCAAAAACTAGAATTGGATTTGATGATACCGAAGAATTTGATTATTTAAATAATTTTATACTAAAGATGAAAGGTGTTGGTTGTAGCACTTTTATATTACACGCTCGAAAAGCTATTTTAACTGGAATGTCACCTAAACAAAATTTAAATATTCCAAAACTGAACTATGGAATGGTCTATAAAGTTAAAGAAGAAAATCCAGATTTAGAAATTATTATTAATGGAGGTATTTCAAAAATTGATGAAATTAAAAACCACTTAACTTTATGTGATGGAGTTATGATTGGTCGATCAATATATCAAAATCCCTATTCTTTAGTTGAGATTGAAAATGAAATTTTTAGAACAAAAGAACAGCCAACAAGAGAAGAAATAGCTGAAAAACTAATAGAGTACCTTGAGAAAGAAGTTAAGCTTGGCACAAAAGTAAATCATATTATGAGACATACTGTTGGATTATATCATGGTCAAATAGGCTCAAAGGAATGGAAAAGGTATTTAAGCGACAATATGATGGCAAGAGACTCTGATTTTCAAAAATCAAAACACATAATGACAATTGTGCAAAATAACGAGAAAGCTAATCAAGCTAACTTATAATGGAAAATTTAAATTACGGAGAAATAATTAATTTGTTAGCAGTCCTTGCTATATCAGCAGCTGTAGCAGGTTTCATGGCTGGATTACTTGGGGTTGGAGGTGGAATTATAATGGTTCCAGCTTTATATTACGCATTTACTGTTCTTGATTTTGATATTGTTACAAGAATGCACCTTTCTGTTGGAACTTCTTTAGCAATAATAGTTCCAACATCAATAATTTCTACCAAAATACACATGGAGCATGATGCAGTTGATTTTAAAATGGTAAAATCGTTTGGTATTTTTATTCTTATTGGGGTAATTTTAGGAACCTTCTTAGTCGTAAATTTAAATACTCCGACTTTAGTTTTATTCTTTTCAATCTTTGCTTTTATGATTGGATTATTTTTTATTTTTTTGAGAGAGGAATTGGTAGAAAATCCAAAAAAAATACCCGAACTAATAAAAAATATTTCAGGAGTTGTCATTGGTTTTTTTTCTGTACCTCTTGGCATTGGAGGTGGATCTTTAATGGTACCTTTTATGAGAACAATTGGTTACAATATAAGAAAATCAATTGGTACAGCTGCAGCAACAGGTATTTTAATAGCTATTAGTGGAACTATAACAATGATTATTAGTGGAAAAATAATAGATAATATTAATACTCCGTTTAGCTTTGGATATATTAATTTATTAGGTTTTATTGTATTTGTGCCGGTAACAATGGTAATGGCAAGATTTGGTGCTAAAACAGTATATAAAATTGATAAAAAATTATTAAGTAAAATTTTTGGTATTTTTTTAATTATAGTTTCAATAAGGTCTTTTATTGAGTATCTATCTATAAATTAAATTTTCTAATTAATTTAGTAACAACCTCTTTTATATTTATAAAAGCAACATATCTGCTGTTAAATTAATCAATTTAATTACTAGATATCTTTTCATATTTTATGTAGGTTTTCTATAAATAATAAACTGAGAGGGAAAATAATATGAGTAAATTTAATAAAATAATTGTTGTTTTATTTTCAACACTTTTTTTAAGTTTGGCAGCTAATTCAACTGAAGTAAAATTTGGACATGTGGGTAAACCTGGTTCATTATTTTCTGCATCAGTTGAACATTTTGCTAAACTTGCAAATGAGAGGTTAGGCAGCAAAGGTAAAGTAAGTGTATTTGGTTCTTCACAACTTGGAAAAGATAAACAAGGTATGCAAAAACTAAAATTAGGCACTGTAGATATGTGGTTGCCATCGTCTGTCATGGCGTCAATTCATGATGAGTTTGGTGTTTTTGATATGCCATTTATCATTAAAGATAGAAAGCACATGAATAAGGTTGAAAGCCAAGTATTACCTGGAATGTTCAAAAATCTTGAGGCTAAAACTGGTTATCAAGTTATAGCAGTGTGGGAAAATGGTTTTAGACATATTACAAACAATGTAAGAGCAATAGATAAACCAGATGACTTAAAGGGAATTAAATTAAGAACTCCTAAGTCAAAATGGAGAGTTAAAATGTTCCAATCATATGGTGCAAATCCTACTCCAATGTCATTTTCAGAAGTTTTTACAGCTTTGAAAACTGGAACAATGGATGGTCAAGAAAACCCATATGCTCAAATAGCTAGTGCTAAGTTTCAAGAAGTACAGAAGTATCTATCTATTACAGGTCACGTTTATACTCCTGCTTATGTAGCGGTACATAAAGATCATTGGAGCAAACTTCCTGCGGATGTAAGAGCTATCCTAGAACAAGCTGCGCAAGATACGCAAAAATTTGTTTACGAAGAAGCTGCAAGACTTGAAAAATCTTTACTAGGAGTAATTGAGTCAGCTGGTGTTAAAGTAAACACTGCTGATAAAGGAGCTTTTATTGCAGCAAGTAAAGGAATATATGATCAATTTGCATCAGAAGTATCAACTGGTGGTGCGTTAATTGAAAAAGTATCATCTTTAGCAAATTAATCTAATTTGTATTAGGCCCTCTTTCTGAGGGCCTAGAAAAATATATGACATTAAAAAAATTTATAAATTCTTACGAAAATTTTTTAAAATTTATACTGTTCGTAATGATGGTAGCCCTTGCAACAACAGTATTGCTTGGTGTTTCTTTCCGTTTTGCTGGTAGTGCTTTAGTTTGGTATGATGAAGTTGCAGCGGTTCAACTCGCCTGGATAACATATTATGGCTCAGCTTATGCATCATTAAAAGGAGCACATATAAGTGTACCTAGTATCTTTAAGGCATTTCCATTAGTTTTAAGAAAAATATTTTTTGTATTATCCAAATTTATTATCTATGCTTTTTTGATATTGTTAGCTTATTATGGGTTCAAAGTTTTAACACTTATTGGAGGAGAAACATTGGTAACTTTAGAGTGGGTTCCTCAAATTTTTGTACAATCAGTGATACCAGTTGCATCATGTCTATTTATTTTATCTGAAACTTTAAGAATTCCAGAGGATTATAAAAATTTAGTTCTTCAAACAACTAACATTGAACAAACAGGAGATATTTGATGTTAATTTTAACAATGTTTTTAGTATTACTATTTATTTTATCTATAAATGTTCCTATAGCTATTGGTCTAGCGGTAACAACAATAGTTGCGATGGTATTAAAGTCTGGAACAAGTTTTTTAATCGATACTGCAATTGTTATGTTTGATGGATCAATGAAATTTCCATTGATTGCAATACCTTTATTTATTCTTGCAGGTTCAATAATGAATAGTGCTGGTATATCTAGAAGATTGATAGCGTTTGCTTCTGCTCTGGTTGGGTTTATTAAGGGTGGTTTAAGCATGATCAACATAGCAACTTCAATGTTTTTTGCAGAAATTTCTGGGTCAGCAGTTGCAGATGTTGCTGCATTAGGTTCAATTTTAATTCCAGCAATGAAGAAAAAAGGATATCCAGGAGCATTTGCTGCTGCAGTCACATCATCCTCAGCATCTTTAGCAATTATTATTCCACCATCCATACCAATGATTGTTTATGCCGTGATGTCACAAAGTTCAGTAGTACAATTATTTGTTGCTGGAATTGTTCCTGGTGTAATTGGTGGTTTTTTTTTAATGTTAGCTGCATATATCACAGCAAGACGCAGAAATTTTCCAGTCGAAGAAACATTTAATCTTGCAAATGTCAGGAAAACTGCAAGAGAGGCAGCATTGGCATTTTTACTACCTGTAATTATTTTGGGTGGTATTTTTGGTGGTGTCGTAACCGCAACAGAGGGAGCCGGTTTGGCAGTTGTAGCATCACTAGTTATTGGGTTAGTTTATGGAGAAGTGGATTTTAAAAGACTGTATGAAGCTGCAACTGAAGGAGCAATTCAAACATCATCTGTAATGTTGTTGGTAGCAGCTTCAGTATTACTAGGTGAATTTTTAACAGTCGAACAACTTCCGCAAAAAATTGCCGGATCAATTATGGACTTTACAAATAATAAGTATGCTGTTTTGGCCATATTAAATGTTTTTCTTCTAGTTATTGGTTTCTTTTTGCATTCTGTGGCAGCAATAATTCTTACTGTTCCTATTGTTATGCCTCTAGTTTATGCTGTGGGTATAGATCCAGTTCATTTTGGAATTATTGTCACTTTAAATTTAGCAATTGGTCAACAAACACCACCAGTTGCAAGTGTTTTAGCAACCGCATGTTCTGTAGCAAAAGAAGATATATGGGATGTAACAAGGGAAAACCTTATCTTTATAAGTGTTTTAGTAATATTGTTGCTTTTAGTGACCTATGTACCTGCCATACCAATGACACTAGTTGAATACTTTTATAGGAGTTAAATGTATAAATTAATTGAGCTTAATAAAATAAATAGTCATTTAACTGAAGTAATTTTAAATAGACCAGAAAAACTAAATGCAATGACCAAGCCTATGTGGATAGAGCTTGGAAAAATATTCAAAAAGTTATCTAAAAATAAAAACTTAAGATGCATAATTATAAGAGGCAAAGGCAAAAAATCTTTTTCGCCTGGCAATGATATAGGGGAATTTAAAAAAGAAAGATCATCATCAAAATTGGCAAAATTTTATGGCAAATTTTTACATGGAACTTTAGGTGAAATATTTAATTGTCCAATACCGACTGTGGCTCTAATAGAAGGAATTTGTGTTGGTGGTGGATTGGAAATAGCAGGATGTTGTGATATTAGAATTTGTGGAAAAAGTTCAAGATTTGGAATTCCAATTAAAAGATTAGGTCTAACAATGGCTGCAAAAGAGTTAGAGGTTCTTTTAAAAGTAACTAATTATTCAACTGCTATGGAAATTTTATTTGAGGGTAGGGTATTTAGTGCAGAAGAAGCATTTGAGAAAAAACTTGTTAACAGAGTAGTTGATGACAAAAATGTTGAAAAAGAAGCTTATAGGTCAGCAGAATTAATATGTGAAGGAGCACCAAAAGTTGCAAGATGGCATAAGCAATTTGCTAGAAATATTTTAAAGAATGGTAAAGTGACTGAAAAAATTAATAATCTTGGTTATAAATGTTATGATACCGAGGACTTTAAAATTGGATATCAATCCTTTTTGAATAAAACAAAACCAAAATTTAAAAATAAGTAATACATGGGTGCTTCATTAAAAGGTATTCGTATTTTAGAAATGGCTCAGATTATGGCTGGCCCAACTTGTGGATTATTATTAGCCGATCTAGGTGCTGAAGTTATCAAAATAGAAAAAACACCCATTGGAGATGATACTAGAAATTTTCTTCCTCCTGATATTAATGGAGAAGCCGCAGCATTTATGATGATGAATAGAAATAAGAAGGGAATAGCTTTAAATCTAAAAGATAAAGATGGAGTAGAGATTTTCAAAAAAATGGTTGAAAACTCTGATGTAGTTTTAGAAAATTTTAGAAAAGGTACATTAGAAAAATTAGGTATTGGTTATGATGTGATGTCTAAAATTAATCCTAAAATAATTCTCTGTGAAATTTCTGGTTATGGTAGAACTGGTCCCTATGCTGATAAAGGAGGCTTTGATTTAGTTGCCCAAGGAATGAGTGGTTTAATGAGCATAACTGGAGAGAGTAAAGACAGACCGCCAATGAAAGTTGGAGCTCCTATCACAGATATTACAGCAGGCTTGTTGGCTACGAGTGGAATTTTGGCTGCATTGGTCCATAGAAATAAAACTGGCGAAGGTCAGAAAGTTGATACATCTTTATTTGAAGCTGGTATTGTTCACACTTATTGGCAATCAGCTATAGCTGGAGCTACTGGACAATCTCCTGGTCCATTGGGATCAGCGCATCCATTAACAGCTCCTTATCAAGCTTTTAAAACTAAGGATAAGTGGATCACTGTAGGTGCTTCAAACCAAAATACTTGGTTAATGTTATTAAAAGCTATTAATCGTTTGGATTTACAAGAAAATGAAATGTTTTCATCAAACCTGAGTAGAAAAAAAAATACTACTCAGCTTGTAGATATACTTAATACTGAACTTTTAAAAAGAACATCAGATGAATGGCTAAAAATATTTGATGATAATGGTTTGCCGTGTGGACCTATAAATTCTATTACAGAAATGTTTGAAGATCCACAAACAATTGCAAGGGAGATGATAATTGAAGTAGAGAATAAAAAAGCTGGCAAAAGTAAAGCTATTGGTATGCCAATCAAGTTTTCAAAAAGTAAAACGGAAAAATCAAAAGGTGCACCTAATTTAGGCGAACACACAAGAGAAATTATGCTAGGTTTTGGATACAAGCACGAAGAGATAGAAGATTTTTATAATAGAAAAGTAATACTTTAATTTACAGTTTCAAAAATTTTAAATAGTAATTCAGAAACATGTTTACCTTTCTTATTAGATAAATCTGAAATTTGATGTCTGCAGCTAGTACCATTTGCAATAATAAAATCTTTTTCATCACTATTGTTTACCGCAGGTATCAAGGATAAATTTGCCATTTTTTTTGATATTTCATAGTGCTTACTGTCATAACCAAATGATCCAGCCATACCACAACAGCTAGATTCTATCATTTTGTTGTTAATCTTTAATTTAGATAAAAGATTTTTAAGACCTTTCATTCTATCTTGAGATTTTTGATGACAATGACCGTGTATTAATACATTTTGGTCGAATTTATTAATCTTAATATTATTATCATTTTCAATATGCTCTAATATAAATTCTTCCAATAAATAAAATTTATTTTTTATTTTTTCTCTATTTTTTACATCCTTTAATTTTTGATATTCATCACTAAAAGTAAGTAAACAAGAGGGCTCAATTCCAACAACTGGTAAATTAAAATAATTATTTTTTATGACATAATCATTAAATCGATTTAATTCATTTGCTGCCTTATCTAATTGTCCATAAGAAATATAAGTTCTTCCACAACATAAGGGTCTATCTAAATTATCTTTATCATAACTTGGTATGATTGTTTGAAAACCTAGTTTGTTTAATACTTTTATAGCATATATTAAATTTTGATTTTCAAAATTTATATTAAAAGTATCTGCAAATAATATTAATTTTTTTTCAGATATTAATTGCTCTGTATATATTTTCTTTAAAATATCCTGACTTTGTACCTCTGGCATTTCTCTTTTGGTTGTAAAACCAAATTGTTCAATAATTATTGAAATTATAGGTAGGTTTTTGACTTTATTAAATACTGGTGCAATGATTTTTAAAAGCCAGATCATCTTTGGCATCTCCGATATAACTTTATCTTTAATTCTCATACTAAATTTTTTGTAGTAATGAGATAGAAATTCACTCTTCATTTTGGCCATATCTACGGACATTGGACATTCTCTCTGGCAAGCTTTACAACTAACGCACAGTTCCATCGTTTCAAACATGTCTTTAGAGACAAACGATCCCTCAGGTAATTGATTTGATAATGCTAATCTAAGTGTGTTTGCTCTACCTCTAACTAAGTCTTTTTCCTCTTTAGTTACTCGATATGAAGGACACATTACACCTGAGTCAAGGTTTCTACATGCGCCGTTATTATTACACATTTCCACTGCATCTGACAATTGTCCCCAATCAGACCAATCATAATGTGTGGTAATTTTTTCAGCCTGATAACCAGACTTATATCTCATTAGAGACCTATCGTTTGAAGTTAGTGGCCTTACAATTTTACCAGGATTTAAAAGATTTTTTTTGTCAAATGTATCTTTTATTTCTTCAAAAGCTTTTGTAATTTTTTCTCCAAACATCATTTTATGAAATTCAGATCTCACAATACCATCTCCGTGTTCACCAGAGTGTGATCCTTTATAATTTTTTACTATTGCAAATGCCTCCTCAGATATAGATTTCATATTTTTTATATCATTATCTGACTTCATATTTAAAACAGGTCTTACGTGCAAGGTTCCAACAGATGCGTGAGCGTAGAACATTCCACTTGTTCCATATTTTTTAAATATTTCGTTTAAACTTGCCGTGTAATCTGCCAAATGTTCAAGCGATACGGCACAATCCTCAATAAAGGCAACTGGTTTTCTATCACCTTTCATCGACATCAGAATATTTAGTCCAGCTTTTCTTATATCAAAAACTTCTTTTTGCTCATTAAGGTCAGAATAATATTTAAACTGATTTTTATTATTTTGGTTTAAAACAATGTACTCCAGGTCATTTATTTTTTTTTCATAAACTTTTTGATCTGTATCTATAAATTCTACCATCAATACAGCAGCAGGGTTTCCCTTGATATATTTTTTTATTCCCTCTGCGTACATAGGAATATCTTTTGCTAAATTCAATAGATTTCGATCCATTAACTCAACACATGTTGGTTTTAATTTTACGATTTCTTGAGATATTTCCATAGCCTGATGAAAATTATCAAAATAACAAACACCCAGTATCTTATTTTTTGGTAATTCAGATAGCTTTAATTTAATTTTGTTAAATAAAGATAACGTTCCTTCTGACCCAACTAGTAAATGCGAGGAATTAAATCCATTTGGATCAATTAAATCTATGTTATATCCACCAACCCTTCTTTGTGTTGTAGGCCAATGTTCATTTAATTCAGAACTTACGTTTTTTTTTACATCAAAAAACTTATTTATTATTTTATATAATTTGTCTTGATCATTTTTTATAGATAAAAAATTTTTATCAATGTGATCAAATGTAGATATAGAGCCATCATCTAAAATTGCTTCTATTGCCAAAACATTATGTACCATATTCCCATAATATAAGGATCTTGAGCCACATGAATTGTTTGCAGACATTCCACCAATTGTTGCTCTACTACTAGTAGATACATCAACCGGAAACCACAATCCATGAGGTTTTAGATGTGCATTTAAGTGATCTAATACAACACCTGGTTCTACCCAGACATATTTTTCCTCTAAATTTACTTCTAAAATTTTATTCTGATGCCTTGAATAATCTAAAACAATACTTTCACCCACTGTCTGTCCACATTGAGAGCTTCCACCACCTCTAGCTAATAAAGGAATTGAATTTTTTTGAGAATATTCCATCAGATTTAGCACATCATTAGTGTTTTTTGGTAAAACTACACCTATAGGCTTTATCTGATAAACAGATGCGTCAGTACTATATCTTCCTCTAGAAAATTCATCGAATAAAGTTTTTCCTTCAACCTTACTACTAATTTCTTTACTAATTTTTTGAATTTTACCCGCACTTAAACTCATTAAACTTTGATAGTGGTTTATTTATTTTTGTAAACTAATTTACCAAACTTTTTTAACGCGGCTTCAGAAATTTCTAGTCCTAAACCAGGCTTTTCATTCAAGTATATCCACCCATTACTCATTTTATGTGAGTTTTCAAACAATTGAGCTTGTAAAGGATCTCTTTCATCATCAAATAACTCAACAATTATTCCTGACAGAGTAGATGAGGTTAATGGTGCGTTTATGTAGCAATTGTGGTTTGCTTAAATCCTTCAAACTCTTTAACACTCTTAATTACAGATTTAAGATTCTAAAGTTTGTTGACCTTGATTATATAATAACTTTAGCTTATACAGCACTATGGCAATTTCAAATATTATTAGACCAGGCAAACATTTTTTACAGATACCTGGACCAACAAACGTGCCAGATAGAGTTCTGAGAGCGATGGATTATCCTACCATTGATCATAGAGGACCTGATTTTGCAGAATTAGGGTTAAGAGTATTAGATAGAATTAAATTAATTTTTAAAACTTCCAAACCTGTAATAATTTTTCCAGCCTCAGGTACTGGTGCCTGGGAAGCTGCCATGGTTAACACTTTAAGCGTTGGAGATAAAATTTTAATGTTTGAAACAGGTCATTTTTCAACTCTTTGGTATGATATTGCAGAAAAATTTGGATTAGAAATAGATTTTATTAAAGGTGACTGGAGAACAGGTGTAGATCCAAATATTGTTGAACAGAAATTAAAAGAAGATAAAGAAAAAAAAATTAAAGCAGTTTGTGCTGTACACAATGAAACTTCTACAGGTGTAACTAGCAGAATTGGTGAAATAAGAAAAGCAATGGATAGTGCAAATCACCCAGCCTTATTATTTGTAGATACAATATCTTCTTTAGGATCAATTGATTATAAGCATGATGAATGGAAAGTAGATGTTACAGTTGGTGGATCTCAAAAAGGTTTATTATTACCTCCAGGACTTTCTTTTAATGCCATAAGCTCAAAAGCTTTAGAGGCTTATAAAAAATCAGACTTACCTAAATCTTATTGGGATTGGGAGCCAATGATAGAGAGTAATAAAAAAGGTCATTTTCCATATACGCCAGCTACTAACTTGTTATACGGATTAGATGAAGCAATTAACATGCTTACGGAAGAGGGTTTAGAAAATGTATTTAATAGACATAAAAGATTTGCTGAAGCAACGAGGATAGCTGTGAATGCTTGGGGGCTAGAAGTGCTTTGTAAAAACCCAGAAGAATATTCTAGCACATTAACTGCAGTTCTTGTTCCGGAAGGTCATGATGCAGACGCACTAAGAAAAATAATTTTGGATGATTATAATATGTCTTTAGGAGCAGGATTAGCAAAAGTTGCTGGAAAAATATTTAGAATTGGTCATTTAGGTGATTTTAATGAACTAATGCTTGCTGGAACATTAGCAGGAGTTGAGATGGGTTTAATGAAATCTAAAATACCTTATAAAAAAGGTGGTATTCTTAAAGCCCTTGAATATCTTTCTTAAAAATTAAGTAAAAAATTATTTTTTTAAATTTTAACAGTATAAATTTATAAAAGAGTAAAATTTTTGGAACTTTTTCACTAAAAGTTTCTATTAGATCTTTAGTTGAATATTTAAATATTATATAATTAATTATGTTTAATTTTAAAGAGATAATTTCATCCATTGCTGATGCAGGTCAAAAACTTTTTAGTATAAAGAATATTAAAAAAAATGACTTAGAATCCATCATATCTTTATGTGATGATTTAATTTCACACAAAGGTGCAGCATTCGGTATTACTGTAGCTAGAGATATTACTGAACTATATCAATCACTATCTCCAGAAAATAAATTATTATTTTTTAAAAAAATTAACGATAAATATAAGCCTAGCTTTTCAAAAGTTAACGAAGCAATTGAAAATTATACGAAATCTCAAAATGAAAAAACTTTGTCAAATTTATTTAAAGTTTCTGAAGGTAAGAGAAGAGAACTTTTTAGAAGAATGAATATGGCACCAAATGGAACTGCGATTATAGTTTCGTTAAGAGAAGATTTAATAAGAATATTAAAAGACAATAAAAAACTTTCAGAATTAGATAATGATCTTAGGCATTTATTTAGAGCTTGGTTTAATCCAGGATTTCTTAAACTTGCTAAAATTACATGGGAATCAAAGGCTGCAGTTTTAGAAAAAATTATTAAATATGAAAGAGTTCATCAAATAAAAGACATGAATGAACTTAAAAGAAGGTTAGGTGAAGATAGAAGGTTTTTTTCTTACTTTCATCCCGCCCTTGAAGATGAGCCTATTATTTTTGTTCAAGTAGCCCTTACAAAAGGTCTTGGCAAATCTATTCAAGAATTAATGAAGCCGACAGATAATGAAGAAAAATCTTATGATACCGCTACATTTTATTCAATTAGTAACTGTCAAGAAGGTCTATCAAGAGTAACCTTGGGTAATTTTTTAATAAAGAGAGTGGTTTATGAAATACAAGAAGAACTACCTCACATTAAAAACTTTGGTACCTTATCACCTATACCAGGGTTTGCTGATTGGTTTACTTATTTAGAAGAAACTAGGATTAAAAATATTTTAGGCAATCTAAAAGATCAAGATGTTATCTTTTTAAAATCTCAAGACTTAAAATTAGGTGACAGTAGAATTATAAAAAATAAAGAAGCTATAACAAAATTAGTAGCTCATTATATTGTTAATGAAAAAAATGAAAAAGGACTACCAGTGAATGATGTTAGTAGATTTCATTTAGGCAATGGAGCAATTGTTGATGATATAGTCATTAATGCAAATATTTCTGAAACTGGTTTTAAAAGATCTTATGGTGTGATGGTTAATTATCTTTATGAACTTAAAAATATAGAAAAAAATCATGAAGAATATATGAACAATAACAAAGTAATCGTCTCTGATAAAATAAAGAAATATTTATAAATATATTCTTTATTATTTAATTAAGACCCCACTTAACTTTATTCCAGATCCTTTCATGAAAATAATAAAAAAAGAGAGGAATTATAGAACCTAGCCCTAATATTCCAGCACCTTTAAAGCTACCAGTAAAAATATATCCAAATATTACCCAGTAGATAAAAATAAAAAGTCTCCATGAAAATGTTTTAGCAACGGAACGTATTTGTTTATCTGCCATAATAAAAATCAGCCTATAATATTTTTTGCTTATAGAACACATTTATATTAATATTTAAATATGGCCGATAAAATAAATAAAAGTTTTCTAAAAGATTCTCATTTAATAGCTGAATTAAAACTATGCAGTATTCGTTTAATTGATAACGCTAAATTTCCCTGGATCATTTTAATTCCAAAGCGAAAAAATATTACTGATATCTCAGAACTTAACTCTAAAGATCAAATGCTATTAATGAAAGAAATTGTCCATTGTAGCAAGTTAATAAAAAAAATATTTAAGACAAAAAAACTTAATGTTGAAAAGATTGGCAACATTGTTCCTCAATTACATATTCATATAATAGCAAGATCTACTAAAGACAGTACGTGGCCACTATCGGTTTGGGTAGTTAAAGGGAAACCTTATTCAAAAATTCTATTATCAAAAACTATCACTAAGATTAAAAAGTATTTTTAAAAAGGGGTATGGACAGAGGTAGTTTTAGTCTCCCGCCACTACCTCTTAATCATTATGTATATGATTCGTCACAAATTTGTTAACACGTATTAATTGAAAGTAGACTTTATCAACCGCTTGCTTTACTAAATAGATAACACCTCGATTCACAAAAATTAAATTAAAATACATTGATTAAAACCACACTCTCATCATTTGCAAAATCTATTGGTTTTAACTCACAAAATTATATTCCAAAGGAAGGGGTATCCTTTTCTTTATTTAGAATCGAAGTTTTATCAGGTTTAACGGTTGCTTTAGCTTTAGTTCCAGAAGCTATTGCCTTTGCTTTTGTTGCAGGAGTTGCACCTTTATCAGGACTTTATGCAGCTTTTATCGTTGGGTTGATTACAGCTGTATTTGGTGGAAGACCTGGAATGATTTCAGGAGCAACTGGTGCTTTAGCCGTTGTCATGGTTTCACTTGTTATGGATCATGGTGCTCAATATTTATTTGCAACCGTAGTGTTAATGGGAATTTTACAATTATTAGCGGGTGTCTTTAAGCTTGGAAAATTTATTAGAATGGTACCTCAACCCGTAATGCTTGGTTTTGTTAATGGCCTTGCAATCGTTATTGGTATTTCACAACTTAGTCAGTTTAAAACCCTTAATGCAATGGGACAATCAGTATGGATTTCAGGAAACACTTTATATTATTCAATAGGGTTTGTAGTTTTAACTATGTTAATTATTTGGTTACTACCAAAGATTACTAAAGCAGTTCCAGCTACACTCGCTGCTATTTTAGTAACATCAATACTAGTTTTAGCATTAAAAATTGACATCCCAAGTGTTGGAGATCTTGCAAGTGTTAAAGGAGGATTACCTATATTTTCAATCCCAAGTGTTCCTTTAAACTTTGAAACTCTAAAGATTATTTTCCCTTACGCATTTATATTGTCTGCAATTGGCTTAATTGAAAGTTTGTTAACCCTTAACTTAGTTGGTGAAATTACTAATAAAAGAGGAGGTGCTAGTCAGGAATGTTTAGCACAAGGCTTTGCAAACACAGTTACTGGTTTTTTTGGGGGTATGGGTGGATGTGCGATGATTGGTCAATCTATGATTAATGTAAAGTCAGGTGGTAGAACAAGGATTGCAGGAATAGCTGCTGCATTATTCTTATTAATTTTTATTTTATATACATCAAGTTATATTGAGATGATCCCAATTGCAGCTCTTGTTGGTGTAATGTTTATGGTAGTAATTGGAACCTTTGCCTGGAACTCTTTGAAGATATTATTTTTTGTACCAAAGAGTGATGCGTTAGTTATTATTCTTGTAACTGTTGTAACTGTTTTAGAAGATCTAGCTGTTGCCGTAATTGTTGGAGTGATTGTATCCGCATTAGTATTTGCTTGGAAATCTGCCTCAAGAATTAGAGCAGTTGAGAGACCCTCCGTTAGAGAAAAGGGTGCTAAGGTGTATGAAATAGAAGGTCCACTTTTCTTTAGTTCAACAGATAGTTTTTTAGAATTATTTAAACCAGAAGAAGATCCTGAAGTAGTCATTATTGATTTTGCAGGATCAAAAGTAATTGATCAGTCAGCTTTAAAGGCAATTGAAGACATTGCTGACAAATATAATAGTTTTGGAAAGAAAGTTAAATTAAGACATTTAACTCGTGATTGTCATAGACTATTAAGCAGAGCAGGTCAGCTTGTTGTTGATAGTGATGATGATCCAGATTACGGAATTGCAGTTGATTACGATGTTAAATTAGGTATTTTTGGCAGATAAGATGAGCAAAGAGATTAAAACAGATGATGTTATTTTCAATTTCTTCAAGCAAGTTTGTGATGAGAAGGATGATGTTAAATGTGTTGAGCTTGGCAATAGTTGGATTAATGCAATGAAGACTAATCTTACAAACATGGAAAAAAACCTAGAAGAAGCTGACAAATCTAAACATAAAGAAAATATAGATAGCAATATGAACCACCTTAAAAACCTTAAAGATAAATCAGCTGAGAAATGGCGTGAATATGCAACTCAGTGTATGGTAGAGATCCTTGATCACAAAAGTAAATCTTGAATTTTTTTAAGAGATTATTTTCAAGTAGCAATCTAGAATTAGAAATTAATGATGGTGGAAGAGCTGTCGCTGGTTACAAAGGTAAAGCTGGAGATTGTGTGGTAAGATCTATAGCAATTGTATCAGGTCTTCCTTACCAAAAAATTTATGATGATCTTTATAAAGCAAATGAAGAATTTAGAACTACATCAAGAACTAGACTTGCTAAAAGTTTAAAACAAAAAAATGATAGCCCACGATCAGGAACTCATAGAGTGGTGGTTAAAAAATATCTTGAAAAATTAGGATGGCAGTGGACACCAACTATGTTTATTGGCCAAGGTTGTAAGGTTCATTTAAAAAAAGATGAACTTCCAAGTGGAACTTTAATTGTATCTTGCTCAAAACACATAACCGTTGTTAAAGATGGTGTCTTACATGATACTTATGATTGCTCTAGACGGGGCACTCGTTGTGTTTATGGATATTGGACTAAGCCTCATTAGATAAAGATAAAACTGGTTAATAAATTTCATTAATATATATTTTTAAAAATGAGTTTTAAAGATAACGTTAACTTACATGTAGATAAATCAGCTAAATTACTAAATTTTAGTGATGATTTACTTGAACATCTAAAATCTACTCACTCATTAATTAAAGTAAATGTGGGTGTTGTCTTAGATGGTAAAATTAATAACTTTACTGGATGGAGAGCAGTTCACTCAGAACACATACTTCCAACTAAAGGTGGACTAAGATATTCTCAAACCGTTGATCAAGATGATACAGAAGCTTTGGCATCTTTAATGACTTACAAATGTGCAATAGTTAATATTCCTTTTGGAGGTGCAAAAGGGGGTTTAAAAATTAATCCTAAGAATTACACCATGCCTCAACTTAGAGAAATTACCGAAGCCTTTGCAAGTAAACTAATTAATAAAGGTTTTATTTCTCCCGCATTAAATGTACCAGCACCAGATGTTGGAACTTCAGAAAGAGAAATGGAATGGATTTTAGAGACTTATAAAACATTAAAACCCGATGATATAAATTATAGAGGTTGCGTAACTGGTAAACCTTTACATCGTGGAGGTATTGCTGGAAGAACAGAAGCAACCGGTAGAGGTATTGAAGAAGTAGTTAGAGAAATATTTAGACACGAAGACGTCGTTAAAGAAGCTGGTTTAAAAAATGAATTAAAAGATAATGAAATTATAGTTCAAGGCTTTGGTAACGTGGGAAGTAACCTAGCTAAACATTTATATAATAGAGATAGCGCAAAGATTATAGCTATTGGAGAGTTTGATGGTTATTTATACAATAAAAAAGGCATTGATATAAATGCACTCATTGAATTTTTTCAAAAAAATAAAAGTATTAATAATCCTAAACTTGGAGAATTTAAAAATAAACCAAGTGAACTCTTAGAATTAGATTGTGATATTTTAATTCCAGCTGCATTGGAGAATGCAATCACTATTGATAATGTAGATAAAATTAAAACAAAATTAATAATTGAAGCTGCTAATGGACCCATTTCATTTGAAGCAGATCAAAAATTATTTGAAAAAGGAGTGATGATTATCCCTGATATTTATGTCAATGCAGGTGGAGTAGTAGTTTCTTATTTTGAGTGGGTAAAAGATATTTCTCATATACGTTTTGGTAGGGTTGAAAAAAGATTTCAAGAACAAAAGATATTAGACATTATTGATTTGATAGATAAAAAAACTAATACCAAAACAGATTTTGACACTATTAAAAAAATTATTCACGGAGCGGATGAAGAGGATTTAGCTTTTTCAGGCCTAGAAGATAGTATGAGAAATGCATTTATTGAAATTTATAATGCTAAAAAACAAATCAAAAAATCATTTAGAGATAGTGCTTATTATGTATCTCTAAAGAAGATAAGAAACTTCTATACAGTAGAAGGCTTCCCAAAACGATAATGGCAGCTTAATTTTATTTATAATTAAATTAATAGAAGACTCTCAATCTATGATTTGTTAGCATTTAATATGAGAAAATTATTGGGGACTAGCTTTATTAGCAAGCTTTTGACCATTTTAATCTTAAGTTTATTATTATCTAATGGTGCTAGAGCAGGTTGTGATGATGCTCCAGTTGATGGGGTGGATTATTCTAATTGTCAATTTTCAGAAGGCCAAGATTTAAGTAGAGCCTATATACCAAATTCTAATTTATCTTTTATTAGCTTCATTAAAGTTACCTTTGATAAAGGGGTAATGATGAACGCTACATTAGCTAATGGTAATTTTGTTGAATCTTCTTTTATTAGAACAAATTTATATGAAGCAAATCTTGAAGGGGGTATTTTTGAAAAAGCTAACTTTTCGAGTGCTAATTTAACAAGAGTAAACTTTAAAGGAGCTTCATTGATTGAGACTAACTTTACTAACGGTAACCTTTTTGAGGCAGATTTAACGGGTGCTAATATTTTAAATGCCAACTTTGAAGGTGCCAATTTAAATAATGCAACTTGGATTGATGGAAATAAATGTTCTTTAGGTTCTATTGGTAAATGTAATAAATAAAAATAATTCTTAGGAATTATTACTTTATTTTAGGGGTTTAATTTTTTGATTAATGACAAGAACAGCACCAATTATTAGAATAGGTAAGCCTATTATCAAATCATGTTGCCATTCTAAGTTTTCAAACACGGTTGAGATTAATAAAGCAAGTACAGGCATTACAACCCCTACATAACCAGCTCTTCCAGCCCCAACTTTCTCTAATAATCTTAAATAAAAAATAAAAGCAAATATTGATCCTACGATAGATAAATAAGCAAGTGATGCAATATAACTGAAGTTATATTCAAATAATAATTCTGTGCCTTTTACTTGAGTGATTAATAGTGTGATCAGTGAACCATAAAGCATTGAATACGCAAGTGTTGGTATTAATGAAAAGTTATTATTTAAGTTTCTTTGGTGAATCATGTTCCCTGTTGATGCACTAAATGTACCAAGTAATGCTAAAAATAATCCAACATGTGCTCCATTACTTAAGCTAAAGTTGAAAATCTCATCATTGAAAATGATTATAATTCCAATCATTCCAATACTTGCTCCAAGTAAAGTTTTTAAAGAAGGTTTCTTTTTAAAATAAAAGCCTTCACCTAAAATATTCATAATAACTACCGTTGAAAAAACAACTGCTGGAAATGCGCTTATTAAATAAGTATTTGATAGATAAAAGAAAACGTAATTAAGAGAATAAAGACAAATACCGAAGAGCAAAAACCAAAGATGCTGGTTTAAAGAAAACTTAAGATTCTTCTTCTTATAAATTAAATAAACAAAAATAATTATTGCAGCTATCAAAAATCTATAAAACACTGATACTAATGGATCAACGTAACCTAACTGAAATTTGATGACATACCAAGTAGGGGACCAGCAAAAAAGTGTGACAATAAATAAGATAAAATTGTTCATTAATAAACACTTATAATCAATCAATCTTAAAAAAATATAAGATTAATCTAACAATTTTAATATATAAATTTAGTTGTTATGAAAAAAGTACTTCTAATTTTAACTCTGTTTATATCATTAAGTAATATTTCTTACTCAGATAATCATTTTCCAATCACAAGAGATTCTGAATTAATGATAGCTAGAGGTAAAATCGCATACCAAAATAATTGTGTAAGTTGCCATCAGGTTAATTTATCAGGCGCTGAAAACTGGAAGAGTGTTGATGAGGATGGTCACCGTAAAGCACCCCCATTAAATGGTACAGGGCACACTTGGCACCATGATGATGAAACATTACATAAAATTATTAAATATGGATTAGTTGGAATAATAAGTGATTACGAGGGAAAAATGGGTGGGTTTAAAGATAACCTTAATGACAAAGATATAGATTCAGTTTTAGCTTATATTAAAAGTTTTTGGCCAGATGATTATTATCAACATCAAATAAATTTAAGTAAATAAATTATATGGCAACAGATACATTTCATTGGGGATGCAAACATAGCTGGAGAACTAGTGCAAAGAATACGATGTGGTGTGTTGTTGGTTGTTCCATTGGAGATTTTGGAACCATATTATTTTTTCAGTTAAGTAAAATTCCTTTTCCACTATTAGGTATTATGATTTTAGCAATCATTAATGGTTTACTCACTAGCACTATGCTTGAGACTTATATTTTAATGAAACAAAAATTTGGTTTTATTAACGCATTAAAGACAGCTTGTGGCATGAGTTTTATCTCAATGGTTAGTATGGAAATTTCTATGAATGCTACGGATTATTTTTTAACTGGTGGAGCTCAACTTACGTGGTGGGTAGTACCCATTATGTTAATAGTTGGTTTTTTAACACCATGGCCTTATAATTACTGGAGACTTAAAAAATTTAATCAAGCGTGTCATTAAATATTAAAATGTTTACAACTTCTGAAATTATTCTAGCAGTTATTATTGTTACTTTATCTGTTGTTATGCCTATCTATTATTATTATCAAAAGAAGAAAAACCCCAAACAAGACAGCAAACCTTCAGATGGTAATGAGATAAAGAATTATATTGATAAGATTAATGAAATTACCCGTAAAAAACATAAATGAAAAAACGTTTATCAGGGTGTAGCGAGTGTGGAGATGATACTGCTATCTTAACACAAGTAAGCTCAGGCCCTGAAGTGATCTTACTTTGTACAGATTGTTATAATTTTAAGCATTCAAATGAAACACAAAACCATATTGGCCATGAAGAAGAAAAAAGTTAAAAAATTAAAGACTAAAAAACCTGCACCTAATTTTTATGGTCTTGGCAAATTTAATTACTTTATCTTTAAGTTTCTTTGTTCAAGATTTAAACTTTGACAATGAGTAGGGACAATAATTCAAAAGGGATAGTTTTAATACTGATTGCAATGAGCTTGTTTGCAATCCAAGACTCGTTAATTAAATTTATTTTTGAAAAATCTGCTCTTTATGAGATCTTTTTTGGAAGGTACTTGATTGCAGCAACAGTGCTTTTTATTTATTTAAGTTTTAAAAGACAGAAAGTATCGCTCAAAACACATTATCCCGTATTAACTTTTGTAAGAGTGTTGTTACACTTTATTGCTTTTTCAACTTTTTTTATCTCTATTACTTATATGCAACTAGCAACTGCTAATGCTTTATTCTTTTCTTGTCCTTTTTTCGTATCTATCTTTGCTAAATTTTTCTTAAAAGAGTTTATTGGTATTAGAAGATGGTCTGCAATTGCCTTTGGTTTTTTTGGTGTATTAATCGTCTTAAACCCTGATTTTGCAAGTTTTGATTATAGAAATTTGTTACCAGTATTAAGTGCTTTATTTTATGCAGCTTCAATGACTATTACTAAATACACATCGGATAAGGATAATGTGAATACTCAGTTATATTACTTTTATTTAATAGCTCTTATATTGTGTGGCATCATTTATGTCTTTATGGGCAATGGTCAATTCAACAACACAGATTTTGATCCAACTACACAGTTTATATTTAGAGAGTGGTTTACAAACTTTGATTATACTTGGAAATTTATATTATTCTTTGGAGTTGCAGCATCCATTGGGTTTGTATGTATCTTCTCAGCTTATATTATTGCATCTCCATCTGTTGTTTCATTGTTTGAATATTCATTAATTATAATGTCAATGATCCCAGGTTACTTTCTATTTAGTGAAATCCCATCACTTAGAACTTTGTCAGGGGTTATTTGCATTATCTCAGCTGGCGTTTATATTTATTTTAGAGAAGGCGTTCGAAAACATTACGTTGCATCTAAAATTCCAACTAGAAGATAAACTAATTAATTATCATTCCATCACCTAGACACTTGATTTAAGGTTTAGTAGTATACTTTTATGTGTTGGTTAATCTTAATATCCTTTCTAAGCCTACTTAGTATTAGCTTTAAGTTAAAATTTTTAAAGAAATTGAGTAAGCTCCTTAATCTGTGTATTGTCTATCAATGGCTAAAGTTGCAAAAGATAAATGGGATAAGGTAATTGAACATTTAACACATTCAGACAGTGATCTTGAGAAAGTATTAAGCTTATTAAAGGGGTGTGACCAAGGGAATGCATCTAATTATGATATTAATAGAGCTTCTTATTCATTAAATATTATTGCGATAGTTACACAAAAGCAACTTGATCCAGAAAATAAAGACAAGTCACTTACTCATATAATTAGACAGTGGGTTAAATCAAAAGACTTTATTCAATTTTATAATTTGATGAGAAAACAAGAAAATATTACTTGGGATAAGAGTAAACTTGAAGATTACACAAAGCAATTAAAAGACCTTTGGTACAGTAAATCACAATCTAAAAACAAAGAATATTTTAAAAAAATAGACGGATTTAAAAAAACAGCTGGGGCAAATCTTTTAGAAAAAGATAGTAAAGAAGAGCTAAGACCGAAAGCTAAAATAATTGAGAAAACCTTTGATAAGATAAAACAGAATGAACGACGGTCTCGCACAAACGTTGCTTAATACAAACTAGATATAATGATGGATCAGATATTACCCTTTGTTTATATGCTAGGGATACTCTTATTAGTACTCCCAGCTTTTCTACAATCTAATTCTAAATTAAAACAATTCTTAACTAATCTTGCTATTTGGATTGTCATTATCCTTATAATTCTAACGATTATCTATTTCATTAAGTGATAATCATTCCATCACCTAGACACCTGATTAGAGGTTTGGTAGGATTTTGAATTAGATGAAAAAGAAAATAGATAAAAAGAAATACAAAAAAGCTTTAGATTTTACCTAGAAGATACACTTTAAACAAAACCGTAAAGGAACAGGTATTCCTTACTTCACTCACTTAGTATCCGTTAGTAACAATATCATAGAAGATGGTGGCACTACTGATGAAGCTATAGGAGGTTTATTACACGACGCTGTAGAAGATCAGGGTGGATTAAGAATTTTAAAAGAAATTAAAAAACAGTTTGGTAGTAAAGTTGCTAAAATAGTTGATGAACTTAAAGAATATCAAGATATGAGGGACCGTGAAAGAGCAGAGGAACTTAAGAGATTAAGAGAGGAAGATAATAAGGTAAAATTTACTTCTGTAGAGCCTTTTAGAAAAGATCCAAATTGCGGAATGAAATTTGTGAGCTGTTCTGATCCAATTAATAAAGGGAAACTTGGTTCATCTAGGTCTTTTCTTAATAAAAGGGATAGGGGATACTATTAAAAATAGAGACGGTACATAAAGTTAACCGAGACTACTGTTAAGACAATAACTAGTAAGTAGAGAGATATATAATCTTTTGGGGTTAACATGGCTTATAAATACTCTTATTGTTAGTTACTAGCTAGCTTCTTTATTTGTTATTTTTCACAAGCAAGTGTTGCAAATTCAGTTAGTTGTTGAATTTCATCAGGCTCTTTACTGAACACTTCATCGATCTCTTCATCACTAAATTTCTCACTTAATTTATCAATTGTGCATGTGCAATATATTTTAGCGCCATCTGTACCTAGATATTGTTTAGAGTTAGTGTAACAACCAACATATAATTCCTTCTCGTATTCAGGGCTTAGAGCATGACTTTTAGAGGTAAAAAGGAGGATAAAGATTAGTAAATATTTATATTTTTTGATCATATTCGCCAACTTTGCCAGTTTTTTGTAAAAGGTCATCAATAAAATCAAAGATCTTTTTCTTTCTCTCATTCGATGTTGGGCTTTCAGTAACAATTACAAGTGATGGCTTATTTGATGAGGCTCTAATCAATCCCCATGAGCCATCTTTAAAAGAAAATCTGATACCATTAACTGTTAGAACTTCACTAATCTCCTGGTTATCAATTTTAGTTTTATTATCTTTAATAACGTTCACTTGTTTAACTAAATCTTCAACCACTTGATATTTCTCTTCATCTTTACAAAATGGAGCCATCGTTGGTGTTTGAAAAGTGTTAGGTAATTCTTTTATAATCTCATGCATAGTTTTGTTTTCATTATCAAGTAAATGACACACATGTATTGCTGAATTAATTCCATCATCATATCCAAAACCTAATGGTTGGTTAAAGAAAAAGTGCCCACTTTTCTCAAATCCAGCTAAAGCTTTTTCAGTATTAACTTTTCTTTTAATGTGTGAGTGACCTGTCTTCCAATAAATAGTTTCACAGTTATTCTCAGTTAAAACTTTATCAGTTGCGTACAATCCAGTTGATTTTACATCAACGATAAACTTAGAGCCTTTGTGAGTTTTAGATAAATTTCTAGCAATCAATAATCCAATTTTATCTGAAAATATTTCATCACCCGTATTATCAATTACACCAACTCTATCGCCATCTCCATCAAAACCAAAACCAATATCAGCATTATTATCTTTAACTGCTTTTGCAATTGCATGTAGCATCTCTAAATCTTCAGGATTTGGATTATATTTTGGAAAAGTCCAATCAAGATTGCAATCTAATTCTATTACCTCACAACCAATACCTCTTAAAATTTCAGGGGCAAATATTCCAGCTGTACCATTACCACAAGCAACAACTGCTTTAATTTTTTTTGTTATTTTATTTTTATTTATTAAATCATTTTTATAAATTTGTTGAAAACCTTCTATTTGTTTTTCACTACCTTCGCCTTTTATGAAGTTTTCATTTAAAGTAATCTCTTTTAATTCTTTCATCTCTTCTGGTGCGTGGGTTAAACCTTTTTTGATACCCATTTTAACTCCAGTCCAACCATTTTCATTATGACTAGCAGTTACCATTGCAACAGCATCAGCATCTAAATTAAATTGTGCAAAATAAACAGTGGGGGATAGAGATAAACCTATATCTTCAATATTACATCCTGTTGAAAGTAGTCCTTTTTTAAGAGCCGTTTTAATTTCCTCACTGTAAGATCTGTAATCATGACCTACGATTACTCTTGGATTCGTTTTTTTTGTATGTTTTATAATTTGAGTACCTAAACCTTTGCCGAGATTCTCTATTCCGAGTTGGTTTATGTCCTTCTCATACAGCCACCTTGCGTCATACTCCCTGAAGCCATATGGGTCTATTTTTAAATTTGTTGTCATTGTTAACCTTTCTTACATTCATTTTATTTTTTTATTGATATTTCTTTTCTATGTTCTATAAACGTTCTGTTGAATAATTATTTATATGGTATATCAATGCTTTCAGCATACAACATATAGTTGTTTTGCAAAAATAAACTAAAAAAAACATAAAATATGAACAAAATTCTATCACAGGCACTCAAGAAAGCTGTCTCCGAGTATAGCCCTGATACTAGAGAATTAACAAAAGAAAAAAGACCTGATTTATTCTCATTAAGCAATGACACTGAACTTTTTCAAAATGAAAAAGGAATAATCATTAAGATCGACCGATCTAGAGATGCAAATTTAACTGATTTTGGTAGAGCAACTTTAACAGATAGATATTTAGGTCCAAACGAATCTTTTCAAGATTTATTTGCACGTGTTGCAAGTGCATACGCTGATGACAATTTACATGCTCAAAGGATTTATAATTATATTAGTAATTTATGGTTCATGCCAGCAACTCCAGTCTTGTCAAATGGTGGAACTAAAAGAGGTTTACCAATTTCATGTTTTTTAAATGAAGCATCAGACAGCTTAAATGGAATACTTGATCTATGGAGTGAGAATGTTTGGTTAGCAGCTAAAGGTGGTGGAATTGGAAGTTACTGGGGTAACCTAAGATCTATTGGAGAAAAAATTGGTAAAGTTGGAAAGACATCAGGAATAATTCCATTTATTAAAGTAATGGATTCTTTAACAATGGCAATTAGTCAAGGTTCATTAAGAAGAGGATCGGCTGCTTGTTACTTACCTATTGATCATCCTGAAATCGAAGAGTTCATTGAAATGAGAAGACCAACAGGTGGTGACCCAAATAGAAAAGCATTAAATTTACATCATGGAGTTTTGTTATCAGATGCATTTATGAGAGCTGTTGAAAATGATGAACAGTGGGCATTAAAAAGTCCAGCTGATGGATCTATTCAATCAACAATGGCAGCTAGAAATTTATGGATTAGATTACTGACTGCAAGAATTGAAACAGGCGAACCTTATATTATCTATATTGATACAGTTAATAGACAAATTCCACAGCACCACAAGTTAGCTGGTCTTACAGTTAAAACTTCTAATCTATGCAGTGAAATAACACTTCCAACTGGAATAGATAAAGATGGAAGAGACAGAACAGCGGTATGCTGTTTATCATCGCTTAATTTAGAAAAATATGATGAGTGGAAAGATGATAAAGATATGCTTAATGATGTCATGAGATTTTTAGATAATGTTCTTTCTGACTTTATTAATAAAGCACCAGAACAGTTTTCGGATGCAACGTATGCGGCAGAAAGAGAAAGAAGTGTTGGACTTGGGGTAATGGGTTTCCACTCTTATCTACAAAAAAATAATATTCCTCTTGAGTCTGTAATGAGCAAGGTTTGGAATAAAAAAATATTCAAAAATATTCAAGAAGGCGTCGATCAAGCATCAAAAGATTTAGCTGATGAAAGAGGTGCTTGTCCAGATGCTGCAGATTATGGATTTAATGAAAGATTTTCTAATAAAACTGCAATTGCACCGACAGCTTCTATATCTGTAATTTGTGGTGGAGCCTCTCCAGGAGTAGAGCCTGTTGCTGCGAATAGCTATACACACAAAACTTTATCTGGATCTTTTAATGTTAGAAATAGATATTTAGTCAAAGTTTTAGAAAAATATGGAAAAAATACAGATGATATTTGGTCTGGTATCACCAACAATCAAGGATCTGTATCACACCTAGATTTCTTATCAGATATTGAAAAAGATGTATTTAAGACTGCATTTGAATTAGACCAAAAATGGATAATTGAATTAAGTGGAGACAGAACTCCGTTTATTTCTCAGGCGCAGTCAGTTAACTTATTTTTACCTGCAGATATTCACAAAAGAGAACTACATAAAATTCATTTTGATGCTTGGAAAAAAGGTTTAAAAAGCCTTTATTATTGTAGGTCTAAATCAATTCAACGTGCAGAAAATATCAGTGATGCTACAAAAACTGATGTCACTGCTAACGTTTATAAAAAAAAACAAACAACTGAACAACCAGAGTATGAGGAGTGCCTATCATGTCAGTAGAAAAAATGAAGTCTGAAATTATTCAGCCTGAAACAAAAGAAATTGTTCAACCACAAAAAATGGGACTACTAGTTGAAAACCCAGTTTACAAACCATTTAGATATCCATGGTGTTATGATGCTTGGCTAACTCAACAAAGAATTCATTGGTTACCAGAAGAAGTACCATTAGGAGATGATGTTAGAGATTGGCAAAAAAGTCTAACAGTGTCAGAGAAAAATTTATTAACTCAAATTTTTAGATTTTTTACACAAGCTGATGTTGAGGTACAAAATTGCTATTTAAGACATTATACAACTGTATTCAAACCAACAGAAGTATTGATGATGATGACTGCTTTCGCTTCAATGGAAACTGTTCACATTGCTGCATACTCTCATTTACTTGATACTATTGGAATGCCTGAATCAGAATATTCTGCGTTCATGAAGTATAAAGAGATGAAAGATAAATACGACTACATGCAAAATTTTGACATGAGTTCAAAAAAAGATATTGCATTAACAGTAGCTGTATTTAGTGCGTTCACTGAAGGTCTACAATTGTTTGCAAGTTTTGCAATCTTACTTAACTTCCCAAGACATAATAAAATGAAAGGGATGGGCCAAATCGTTACTTGGTCAGTAAGAGATGAAACGTTGCACTGTAATTCTATGATTAGATTGTTTAAAGAGTTCATTCATGAGAACCCAGAAATCTGGACTCCTGAATTTAAGAAAGAACTTTATCAAGCTTGTAGAACAATTATAGAGCATGAAGATGCTTTTATTGATCTAGCTTTCCAAATGGGTCCTATGGAAGGTCTAACTGGAAAAGAAGTTAAAGATTATATTAGATTTATTGCCAACAGAAGACTTACGCAACTTGGTCTAGAGGCAATTTATGACATTGATAAAAATCCTTTAACTTGGCTTGACGATATGCTGAACGGTGTTGAGCACATGAACTTTTTTGAAGGTCGTTCAACTGAGTATTCCAAAGCATCTACTCAAGGTTCATGGACAGAAGCATTTAGTTAATTTTATCTTAAACCCATATGTGCAGAAAGTAAGAGACACTATGAGTGAAATGAGTAACTTTTTTTCTAAAAGACGATCTGTTATGGCTAGGAAAATGTCATCAGAGCCAATTGATAAAAATGATCTAAATGTGATTATTGAGGCAGGTTTAAGAGTTCCAGATCATGGAGCTCTAAGTCCTTGGAAGTTAGTAATATTGCAGGGTGATGCATTAATAAATTGTGATAATGATATTATATTATCAGAATTTATTAGACTTAACCCAAATACAGATAAAAAATTTCAAGAGAAAGAGTCAAAAAGACTACAGAGAGCAGGCGCTGTAATAGCTGTTCTTTCAACACCATTGGAGCACCCAAGTATCCCTCAATGGGAAATGCAACTATCATCTGGAGCTGTTTGTATGAATCTGTTGGCTTGTGCACAATCTATGAATTATGCTGTTCAATGGCTAACTGAGTGGTATGCATATAATGATAAAATGCTGAATCACTTAGGAGGGAATAAAGAAATAGATCAAATATCTGGTTTTATTTATATAGGTCACAAAATAGAGGAGCCTATTGAGAGAAAAAGACCAGATCCATTTGAAGTAGTCACTTTTTTATAACAAATAATTTTGGATTGGTTGTTAATTTTTATTAATCATCGTATGAAATATAAAAAATATTTTAGAAAAACTAGCCTTAAACAAGAGGGTATTGGAGAGCATTTTCTTAATGAAATAGCCTCCAAGAAACCTAAAAATTTTCTTGAGATTGGTGTGTTTCATGGTGTTACTGCGAGAAATGTTTGTGAGCTATTATACAATATTCATGGAAGTGATTTTAAATACGTAGGGTTAGATTTGTTTAGTGAAAGTGCTGAAAATGCAAATGAAATTATTCCAAATACTAAATTTAACAATCCATTAAAAAAAATATATTTTGAATATATTTTAAGACAAGATCCATACTCAGTTGAGGCAGTAGCTTATCTTTTAAAAAAATTTAAAGAAAATGTTCATTTGATTAAGGGGAACTCTAATCAACTATTAAAAAAAATGGATATGTCCCAAATTGATTATGTTTTTTTAGATGGAGGACACGCTTATGAGACAGTTATAAATGATCTTTATTATTCAAAACCAGTTTTGGAAAATGATGGTACTATTCTTTGTGATGATTATAACCTTGCTCACGCACCTGATGTAAAACAAGCTATTGATGAATTTGTTAACGATAACAATCTTAAGTCAGAAATTATTTTTGAAAGATTTGCAAAAATAGAAAAAAATTAATTATCTTTGATTTAACTGCATAACTTTTCTATGCTTACTACCTTTATAACTAGCAAGAGGTCTAATTAATTTATTAGCAGCATGTTGTTCCATAATATGTGCTGACCAACCTGTAATTCTTGAAATTACAAATATAGGTGTAAAGAAATCAGTATCAAAACCCATTAAATGGTAAGTAGGTCCTGTTGGGTAATCAACATTTGGATAAATATTTTTTTTTTCAATCATTACCTTTTCAACAATGTCATAAATTTTTTCAAATGTTTTATCTTTTTTAATTGTTGCTACTCGTTTAAAATATTCTCTCATAGTAGGAACTCTTGAGTCACCACTTTTGTAAACTCTATGACCAAATCCCATTACCACATCTTTATTTTTCAAAGCTTTAGTGATCCATTTGAATGCATTTTCAGGTTTTTTAATTTTCTTCATCATATGCATTACTTCTTCATTGGCACCGCCATGAAGAGGACCTTTTAAACTGGCAATCGCACCTGTTATTGCTCCGTGAATATCAGACAAACTACTGGTAATAGTTCTAGCTGTAAAAGTTGATACGTTAAAACTATGCTCGGCATATAGAATTAATGATACATCGAAAGCTTTAACGATTTCTTTGTTTGGAACTTTTCCAAAACACATATGGAAAAAGTTTTCAGAAAAGCTAAGATTTTTCTTTGGTGCTATAATTTTTTTTCCCTTTCTAAGTCTATAAAACGCCGCTAATGCAGTAGGTGTTTTTGCAAGGATTTTGATCGCCTTTCTTAAATTTGCTTTTGGAGAGTTATCTTTAGTTTCTTTGTCTTCAAGACCCATAACACTGACAGCAGTTCTTGCAACATCCATTGGATGAGAATTTTTAGGTATTTTTTTTAAAATATCTATAAAATTTTTTGATAAATTTATTTCTTTAGATAATTCTTTCTTAAATTCTTTTAGTTGTTTTTTATTGGGTAATTCTTTATTTAAAATTAAATATGCAACCTCTTCAAAATCACATCTTGCACATAAATCTTGAGCTGCATAACCTCTATAAGTAAGAGAATTGATTTCTGGCATAACTTTTGAAATTTCGGTTTCATCAACAACTATCCCTAACAAACCCTTTTTAATATCATCACTCATTATTCATGACCTTCCGTACTAAAGTTATAAATTTTTTCATCTAATGAATTATATTTTTCATATTCAACTAACTCATAAAGTCTTTTTCTTGTTTGCATTTTATCAATAATATTGTTTTGATGTCCACTTACAAATATGTCTCTAAGACCATCTTCTACATTTTTCATAGCTAGTCTTTGTGTGGTTACTGGATAAATTACAATATTATATCCAAAATTTTCTAATTCTTTGTAATTGAATAACTTTGATTTACCGAATTCAGTCATATTTGCTAACAAGTAGCATGACAGTTCTTTTCTAACTTTTTCAAAATCTTTTTCATCATGTAAAGCTTCTGGAAAGATAATTTCTGCTCCAGCATCAATATACGCCTTACATCTATCAATCATCTTATCAATTCCCTCAACACCTTTAGCATCAGATCTTGCTATAATTTTAAAATTTTCATCTTGTTTTGCTGAAACGCACTCTTTAATTTTCTTAACCATTGCTTCAGTTGAAATCAATTCTTTGTTATCTAAGTGACCACATCTTTTACGCTCTACTTGATCTTCTAAGTGAACAGCTGACACTCCAAATTCTTCAAAAGTTTTAATAGTTTCTTCACAAGACTTAAAACCAGTATCTATATCAACTATGGTAGGTAAGCTTGTAACTCTAGATATTAAATAAGATCTAGTACTAACATCTTGCAGTGTAGTTAAGCCTATATCTGGAAAACCTAAATCATTTGCCATAACCCCACCAGATACGTAAACAGCATCATAACCAATTTCTTCAATTAGTTTTGCAGTTAGTGGATTATAAGCACCGGGAACTCTTAAAATTTTATTTAATTTTAATTTACTTACAAAGTCAGCTCTTTTTTGACTAGGCTCTTTATCTACAAAATGCACTAAAAAATTCCTTGTTTTGTATTTTTCTTTATCTGACTTCTTTTAACCTGAATATTTAATTTATTTAACTCCCCAGCTTTCAATTTTTTAAGATTTTGAACAACTTTTAAGAAACGGGCACTTTCTTTCTTATCTAAAATACCATCTGTTAAAGTTAAAAACTTGTTTATATAATTTTGTCTTTTAAATGGACGTGCTCCATAAGGATGCGCATCTGCTCTATCTAATTGTTCTATAATTTTTTTGCCATTATTTAAAGTAACCACAACCTTTGCACCAAATGATTTATTCTTTGGATTAGGATCGTGATATTTTTTAGTCCATTTTTTATCTTCAAAAGTAGTAATGGATTTCCAAATTTTTATAGTACTTTTCTTGTTAGCCCTTTGTTTGCTGTATGATTTAACATGGTGCCAATCAGCATCCTCAAGTGCTACTGCAAAAATGTACATGATAGAGTGATCTAGCGTTTCTCTACTTGCGTTTGGATCCATTTTTTGTGGATCATTTGCACCTGTTCCAATTACGTAATGAGTGTGATGACTTGTGTAAATATCAATTTTCTTAATTTGATTTAAATTTGGAATTTTATTATTAAGTTTTTTAGCAATATCTATAAGTGCTTGAGACTGGTATTCTGCTGAGTATTCTTTTGTATAGGTCTCTAGTATCGCTTTCTTAGATTCTTTTTTCTTAGGTAGAGGCACATTATATAAAGCTTTCTTACCATCCAGTATTCTAGCTACAACACTATCTTCTCCTTCATAAATTGGACTTGGAGCACCTTCACCACGCATTGCTCTATCAACTGCTTCGATTGCAAGTTTACCAGCGTGAGCAGGGGCGTAAGCTTTCCAGCTAGAGATTTCACCTTTTCTAGATTGTCTTGTCGAAACTGTTGTATGTAATGCTTGCTGAACTGCTTGGTAAATTGTTTCAGTGTTTAATTTTAACATTGTACCAAGTCCTGCTGCAACACTTGGTCCTAAGTGTGCAATATGATCAATTTTATGTTTGTGTAAACAAATTCCTTTAACTAAATTAACCTGAACTTCATAACCTGTGATAATTCCTTTTAATAAATCTAGCCCACTTTTTTTAGTTTGTTGAGCAACACTTAAAATAGGTGGAATGTTATCTCCCGGATGACTGTAGTCTTCTGCTAAAAAAGTGTCATGAAAATCAAGCTCTCTTACAGCTGTTCCATTTGACCAAGCAGCCCACTCACAATCAAATTTTAATTTTGAATCAATTCCAAATAAATTTGCACCATTTTTTCTAGGATGTTTTAGGGCCATTTCTCTTGAAGAGATAACAGCTTTTCTGTTTAAAGAAGCAATGGCAACTGAAGCATTATCAATTATTCTATTAATAACCATTTCAATAGCTGATTTATCTAATTTTGCATTATCAGAAGCGATTTCAGCAATTTTCCATGCTAATTGATTTTTTTTTGGTAAATGAATTTTTGATGGATAAACTTTAACTTTGTGTGAAATCATAGGGTCTCCTTAATTATGCTGCCCTATTAATAGTAAGAAAAAAAATTAAATCAATCTTTTAAGTAAGTTGAAACTATCTTTTCAACACCAATAAAGTCTTTTATCAAATGATTATGGTAAATTTCATTGGAATTTTTTTCTGTATAACCATTTTCTAATAAAATAACAGGAACAGAAGCAGCCTTTGCAGCATTTGCATCAGTTTCACTATCACCAAACATTAGAGATCTTTTTACATCACCACCGATGATTTCAATTATACTTGTTATGTGTCTTGGATCAGGTTTGCAATAATCAAAAGTATCTGAACCAGCAACATATTCAAAGTAATTATAAATTCCAATTTTTTTTAAAAGGTCAATTGCTAAGTGTTCTTGTTTATTGGTACAAACTGCCATTGAAATTTCTTTTTCTTTACACCACTTTAAAAATTCATTTACCCCATTAATAAGAGTGCTTTGTTTGATGATATTCTTTCCATAATATTCAACAAAGTCTTTAGACATTTTATCCTTAATTTTTAGATCTGTGACGTTATGATATTCTTTCTTTGCTTGACCCCATATAGATCTACCAATTAATGCCCCAGCTCCTTGTCCTACTAGATTTCTAATATCTGCTGTAGATTTTGTAGGATAGCCATATTTTTTCATTACATGATTATGGGCATTCATTAAATCAGGTGCGGTATCAACCAATGTGCCATCTAGGTCAAATAAAATTGAGTATTTTTGAGTCATTAATAAAGTATTTTAAAGAAATAAATTGTGAATTAAGCAATCTATACACTTAATATAAAATATTTCCAGATGAAACAAATAAATTCTAATATTGAACAAGAAAAATTTCGTAAATTTTTTATCAAGTCTGGTGTAAAAATGATCGGACCTGAAACTATTTTTTTTTCAAAAGACACAAAGATTGGAAAAAATGTTACTATTAATCCATACGTTGTCATTGGAAAAAAAGTTAAAATTGGCAATAATGTAACTATCAATTCATTTTCTCATCTAGAAGATTGTAAAATAAAAAATAAAGTTGAAATTGGACCTTATGCAAGATTAAGACCAGGTACTACTCTTGAAGAAGGATCAAAAATTGGAAATTTTGTAGAAGTTAAAAAAAGCACGGTCGGAAAAAAATCAAAAATTAATCATTTATCGTATATTGGTGATAGTGAAATAGGTAAAGGTGTAAATGTGGGAGCTGGCACAATTACCTGTAATTATGATGGTGTTAAAAAAAGTAAAACAAAAATTAAAGATAACGTATTTATAGGTTCTAATTCTTCATTAGTTGCACCTATCACTCTTGAAAAAAATAGTATTGTAGGAGCAGGCTCTGTAATTACAAAAAAAGTTAAAAAAAATTCATTAGCTTTAACTAGAAATTCTCAAACAGAAGTTAAAAACTATAAAAGAAAAATAAAATAAAATGTGTGGAATTATAGGAATAGCTAGTAATAAATCAGTGACATCTGCAATCATCAATTCTCTTAGAAAATTAGAGTATAGAGGTTACGACTCTGCTGGTATTGCAACTTTATCGAATGGCATATTAAATGAAGCAAAATCAGAGGGTAGAGTTGATATTTTAGAAAAAAATCTTGCAGTTAAGAATATGTCAGGCCCAATTGGAATTGGACATGTAAGATGGGCAACACACGGTATTCCAAACACTATCAATGCACACCCTCATTCATCAGAGAGTGTATCAGTAGTGCATAATGGTATTATTGAAAATTCTACACTTTTAAAAAAGTATTTAATAAACAAGGGTCACATATTTAAATCTCAGACAGATACAGAAGTAATTGTCCATTTAATAACAGAATATTTAAAAGAACTTAATTTAAAAGATGCAATTATTAAAACTCTAAAACAGCTTCATGGAAGTTTTGCTTTAGGTATAATCTTTAAAGATCAACCCGATTTTATAGTGGGTGCTAGAAGAGGGTCGCCACTTGCAGTAGGTTATGGTCCTAACGAAAATTATCTAGGATCAGATTCTTATGCTTTAAAATCTATGACTAACAAAATTTCGTATCTAAATGATGGTGAATTTTGCATCATAAAAAAAAACCAAGTTGAGTTTTTTGATGAAGAGGGCTTAAAGGTTAATAAAAAAGTTTTAGAATTATCCTCTAAAGAACAGGATTATGACAAAGGTGAATATAAACACTTTATGGCTAAAGAAATTGAAGAACAGCCAACAACGCTAAAAAACTGCATAAACGAGTATGTTGATACAATTAACAATGACATCAATATCTATAATTTTCCCTGGGATATAAAGGAAATTTCTTCTGTTACTATAATTGGTTGTGGAACAGCTTATCATTCTTGTTTAATGGCAAAGTATTGGTTTGAAGAAAACACTACACTTGATGTAACAATTGATATTGCATCCGAGTTTAGATACCGAAAAAATAGATTTAAAAATGACAATTTATATATTTTTGTTTCACAGTCTGGTGAAACTGCAGACACTTATGCAGCGTTAGATTTATGTAATAAAAACAACATGAAAACTTGTAGTGTGGTTAATGTTATAGAAAGTTCAATTGCAAGAGATTCTAAATTTGTTTTACCAATTCATTGTGGACCTGAAATAGGAGTAGCTTCTACAAAAGCTTTTATGGGTCAAATGTTAGTTCTTTATATTTTGGTGTTAAAATTAGGAATTTTAAGAAAAGATTTAGATAAAGATTTATATTTAAATAAAATTAAAGACTTAAAAGTATTACCCAAGTTGGTAGAGCAAACTTTACTTACAGAAAGCAAAATTCAAACAGTTTCCAGTTCATTTATTGATGCAAAAGGTTCGATGTTTTTAGGGAGAGGTTTTTCTTACCCAATTGCATTAGAAGGAGCATTAAAGTTGAAAGAATTAGCTTATGTGCATGCCGAAGGATATCCTGCGGGTGAGATGAAACATGGTCCTTTAGCTTTAATTGAAGATGGAATGCCAGTTGTTGTCTTGGCTCCAAGAGATAATTATTATAAAAAAACAATTTCTAACATGCAGGAAGTAATAGCAAGAGGTGCCAAAGTTTTATTGATTACCAATAAAAGTAAAGATGAAGTTTTTTCAGAAAATATTTGGGAAACAATATTAGTTGAAAGTGCTAATGATGACTTATTACCTTTTTTATTAACTATTCCATTACAAAAATTAGCTTATTATTCAGCTCTCAAAAAAGGTTATGACATCGATAAACCTAGAAATTTAGCAAAATCAGTCACAGTTGAATAATAATTAAACTCTGCTACAACACTCCTAGGTTGAATATGAAAAATTGGAAAATAAATAGCTGGAGAAATTATCCCGTAAAACACATTCCGGAATATCCGGATCCAAAAGATTTAGACGATGTTTTAAATAAAATTAAAAATTTTCCCCCATTAGTTTTTGCTGGTGAGACAAGACATTTAAAAGAACAATTAGCTGATGTTGTTGATGGAAAAGCTTTTTTACTACAAGGTGGAGATTGTGCGGAAAGTTTTGCAGAATTTCATCCTGACAATATTAGAGACACATTTAAACTGATACTTCAAATGTCACTTGTGCTTACTTATTCTGCATCATTACCAGTTATTAAGCTTGGAAGAATTGCTGGACAGTTTTCGAAACCAAGAAGCTCTCCCGTTGAAAATATTGATGGCGTTGAATTACCTAGCTACCTAGGAGACAATATTAATGGAATGGAATTTAATGAAAAATCAAGAGTTCCAGACCCTAAGAGACTTTTTAAAGCATATTCTCAGTCTGCATCAACTCTTAACCTTATAAGAGCATTCTCCCACGGAGGTTTTGCTGATCTTAAAAAAGTACATACTTGGAACTTGGGTTTTATTAAAAACTCTCCAGCTGCTAAAAAATTTAAAGATTTAGAAGATAGAATAGCAGATGCACTAGCATTTATGGATGCATGTGGAATTAATTCAGACTTTAATAGAAGATTAAAAACAGTAAATTTTTGGACTTCACATGAAGCTTTACTACTTCCTTTTGAGCAAGCCATGACAAGAGTAGATTCAACAACAGGTGAATATCATGATACTTCAGCTCATTTTGTTTGGATAGGTGATAGAACCAGACAGTTAGATGGAGGACATGTTGAGTTTTGTAGGGGAATTGAAAATCCAATTGGAATTAAATGTGGACCAACATTAAAAGCAGAAGACTTGATAAATCTTTGTAATAAAATTAATCCAAAAAATGAAAAAGGCAAAATAACTTTAATTTCTAGATTTGGACATGAGAATGTTTCTAAATTTTTACCAAAATTAATTAGAGCAATTAAAAAAGAAGGTTTAAAAGTAATATGGTCATGTGATCCTTGTCATGGAAATACAATTAAAGCTACAACCGGATTTAAAACAAGACCTTTTAATAGCGTTGTAAAAGAAGTAAAAAATGTTTTTGAATGTCACCAAAGTGAAGGAAGTTATGCTGGTGGACTGCATATTGAAATGACCGGTCAAGACGTTACAGAATGCACAGGTGGTGCTCAGAAAATATCTGACCAAGATTTATCTAGCCGTTACCACACTCATTGTGATCCAAGACTTAACGCTAACCAGGCATTAGAGCTAGCTTTTTTAATTTCTGATGAGATTAAAAAAAATGCTGCTTATTCTAAAAAAAATATTAAAGCGGCATCTTAAAGCATTGTATTAAATACAATTTTGTTTAGATTTTAAATAATGAAACCATTAGAAAAAGCACAATTTATAAGCAATTGGATTAAAGATTATGTAGAAAAGATGCCAAGTAAGGCTCAATCTTTAATCATTGGAATTTCTGGAGGAATAGACTCTTCCGTATCAAGCACATTGAGTGCAATGACAGGTATAAAAACAATTGTATTGTTAATGCCTATTAAACAAAAATCATCACAACATGACTTAAGTTTAAAACACCAAGAATGGCTTGTTAAAAATTTTGATAATGTTGAAGCACACACACTAAATTTAGATAAATTATTTGAAACATTTGAGAGCACACTATCCAATTTTGACAGTGAGCTTGGAATGGCAAATTCAAGAGCAAGAATTAGAATGACTACTCTTTATCAGGTAGCTGCTGCAAACAAGGGAATTGTAGTCGGTACCGGGAATAAAGTTGAAGATTTTGGAGTAGGGTTTTACACAAAATATGGAGATGGTGGAGTTGATATTTCTCCAATTGCAGATTGCAACAAATCAGAAGTATGGGAAATAGGTAAATCTATTAATATTCTACAAGAGATAATTGATGCCGCTCCAACAGATGGATTGTGGGATGATGGTAGAACTGATGAAGGCCAGTTAGGTCTTAAATACGAGGAATTAGAAGAAGCAATGAACAATGTTAATTCAATAAATCGTGAAAAATACCAAAAAATAAGAAAGATGAACCTGCATAAGATGGAACCAATCCCAGTTTGCAAGATTCCCAACTAATCTTATAGATTCACAAATCTATAATTAAAGTATAATTCTAAGATAATGAACAAGGAAATTTTTTTAACAAATAATCTAAGCAACAAAAAAGAAAAATTTATTCCATTAGATAAAGAAAACATAGGAGTGTATGTTTGTGGTCCAACAGTTTATGACAACCCACACATTGGCAACGCAAGACCTCTTGTTATTTTTGATATTTTGTACAAAGTTTTAAAATCAAAATATGGGCATAACAAAATAAATTATATAAGAAATATTACTGATGTTGATGATAAAATAATTAAATCAGCAAAAGAAAAAAATATTTCAATATCTGAATTAACAAAAAATGTTATTATAGATTTTAATAATGATTGTAATTATCTAAATTTAGATAGTCCAACACAAGAACCAAAAGCTACAGATCATATTGATCTTATGATTGAAATGATATTGTCTTTATTAGAAAAAGATTTTGCCTATGAGACAAACAGCCATGTTTATTTTGAAGTCAGTAAATTTAAAGATTATGGAAAACTATCAAATAAAAAATTAGAAGATTTAATTGCAGGATCTAGAGTTGAAGTTTCAGAGAACAAAAAAAAATCTGAAGACTTTGTTTTGTGGAAGCCGTCTAAAGATGATGAACCTGCTTGGGATTCGCCCTGGGGCAAAGGAAGACCTGGTTGGCATTTGGAATGCTCTGCGATGTCTAGGAAGTATTTAGGTGACGTATTTGATATTCATGGAGGTGGAATAGATTTGATTTTCCCTCATCATGAAAATGAAATTGCACAATCAAGATGTGCTAATGATACTAAAGTTTTTGCAAATTATTGGATCCATAACGCATTTATTACCATGTCCAATGAAAAAATGGCTAAATCTACAGGCAACATAATAAAGATTAAAGATTTTAAAGACAAAGTTGATGGACAAGTTTTAAAACTTGCTCTTATGAGTGCTCACTACAAGCAACCATTAGACTGGAACGAAAAGCTCTTAGAAGATTGCAAAAATACTATTGATAAATGGTATGAAGTTTATTTACCCTCAAATGACAAAACAGTTTTAGATGAAGATATTTTATCTCCGTTATACGATGATTTGAATACACCTGGCTACATTGCAAAGTTACATCAACTTTATGATAAAGCTTTAAAGGGGGGTAATGAAGAGAAAAGCTTATTTGTATTAGCTTGTAATTTCATTGGTATTTTAAATAAAACAAAAGAAGAATGGATTGAATTTAAAAAGAAAAAATCATCCATTAATGAAGATGATATTTTAGAAATGATTGCACTTCGAAATAAAGCACGAGAAGACAAAAATTATAAGGAAGCTGATATTATAAGAGATAAGCTTTTAGATAAAGGGGTTTTAATAGAAGACAAAGATGGTAAAACAATTTGGAAATTAAAATGAACAAAGAACAACTTTTTATATTCGATACAACGCTAAGAGATGGAGCTCAAACGCAAGGTGTAGACTTTTCTGTAGATGATAAAATAAAAATTGCTTCAGCATTAGATAATTTAGGCGTTGATTATATTGAAGGTGGGTGGCCAGGAGCAAACCCTACAGATACAGAATTTTTTCAAAAAAAACATTCATTTAATAATGCTAAACTAACATCTTTTGGTATGACTAAAAGAACTGGTCGTAGTGCAGATAATGATTTAGGCCTATCAGCACTTTTAAATTCAAACACACCAGCAGTTTGTATTGTTGGAAAATCGTGGGATTTTCATGTTGATATAGCTCTTGGTATTTCTAATGAAGAAAACTTAGAAAATATCAAAGAGACAGCGAAACACTTTGTTAAAGAGAATAAAGAATTCATGTTTGATGCAGAGCATTTCTTTGATGGATACAAAGCTAATCCAAATTATGCTTTATCATGCCTTAAAGCAGCATTTGATGAAGGAGCAAGGTGGATTGTCTTATGCGATACTAATGGTGGAACCTTACCTCATGAAGTTACAAAAATTGTTACAGAAGTTTCTAAAATTATCCCTGGGAAAAATTTAGGTATACATGCTCACAATGATACAGGTAATGCTGTTGCTAATTCTTTAGCTGCAGTCTGGGCTGGGGTTAGACAGGTGCAAGGAACCATCAATGGTTTAGGTGAAAGATGTGGTAATGCAAATTTAATGTCATTAATTCCCACTTTTTTTTTAAAGAAAGATTTTGCAACTAAATTTCAATTAAAAATTAAACCAGATAATATTAAAAAATTAACAGAATGTTCTAGGTTATTAGATGAGATTTTAAATAGAAAACCCAACAAACATCTTCCATATGTTGGTGCTGCTGCTTTTTCTCATAAAGGAGGTCTTCACGTTTCAGCTGTTCAAAAAGATCCAAGAACATATGAGCATATTAATCCTGAAGAAGTTGGAAACTCTAGAAATATTGTAGTTTCTGATCAATCTGGAAAATCAAATATAATTTCAAGATTAAGAACTATTGGTATTGAAATAGAAGAAAGTGATCCTAAAATTAGAAAACTTTTAGATGAAGTAAAAGACAGAGAATTTATTGGTTATAGTTATGATGGAGCTGACGCATCTTTTGAATTATTAGCAAGAAGAATTATCAGCAAAATACCAAGATATATATCAATTAAAGAATATGATGTTTCTGTCAAAAAAGATTCATCAGGAACAATTGTTTCTTTAGCAAAAGCACAGCTTGAAGTTGATGGTGAAAAAATTATGTGTACTGGTGAAGGAAATGGTCCAGTTAATGCATTAGATAATGCCATTAGACAAAATGTAGATCGATTAAACAAATATTCAAAATATTTGAAAGATCTAAAATTAGTTGATTATAAAGTTAGAATTTTAAATACAGGTACAGAAGCGATTACTAGAGTTTCAATTGAAAGCACTGACTCAAAAGGTAAAAATTGGTTTACCATTGGTGTCTCAGCAAATATAATTGATGCTTCATTAAAAGCATTGGTTGATAGTTTGGATTACAAATTATTTAAAGATAATGCTCCAGCAAGTCTTTAATGTCATTCAATAATATTTCATTTATTTTACATCAACCTCAATTATCTGAAAATATTGGAGCTTGTGCTAGATCTATTAAAAACTTTAACTTTAAAAAGTTAGTTATTGTTAAACCAAAGCCTATTTTTCCAAATGATAAAATTCTAGCAACATCTGTTGGTGCAAAAGATCTAATTATTAATGCTAAAGTATATGAAACTTTAGAATCTGCTGTAAAAAAAGTTGATTATGTTATTGCAACATCTGCAAGATTTAGAAATAAAAACATTAAACACATTACTTTAGAAGATTTAAAAAAGATTGATTTTAATAAAAAGATTGCTTTTTTATTTGGTTCAGAAGCGTCTGGCTTATCCAATAATGAGATTAGTTATGCTAATTATACTATGCAAATACCAACTAACCCTGATTTTAAATCTTTAAATTTGTCTCACAGTGTCATTATTATTGCTCACACAGTAGCAAGTATCATTAAATTAAAGGGTGCAAAGTATTCTAAATCAAAAAAAGTAACTTTAGCCAACAAGAAGGATATTCAGGCAATGACTAACCTGTGCATCAAAAAATTAGAGGAAAAACACTTTTTTAAACCTTTGGAGAAGAGACCTATTATGATTGAAAACTTAAGAAGCATTTTTTCTAAAATGGAGCTTTCAGAGAAAGAAACGCGTATTTTATCCAGTGTATTCGCAAGTTTGTCCAAAAAAGGTTGATTGACAAAATAATGAGTGAGTTTATAAACCCTCATATCAAATGACAAAAAGAATAAGTGCTAAACACAAAATTGACAGAAGGTTAAAAATTAACCTATGGGGCAGACCTAAAAGTCCCTTTAATAAAAGAGATTACGGTCCTGGACAGCATGGGCAAGGCAGAAAAGGAAAACCATCTGATTATGGAATTCAGCTACAAGCTAAACAAAAATTAAAAGGTTACTATGGTAACATAAACGAAAGACAATTTAGAAATATTTATAAAAAAGCTACCATGTTAAAAGGAGATACTGGTGAAAATTTAATTGGATTACTTGAAAGAAGATTAGATTCGGTAATTTACAGAGCAAGATTTTCAACAACTGTGTTTTCAGCTAGGCAACTTATTAATCATGGACACGTGAGAGTTAATGGTAAAAAAGTTAATATTGGAAGTTACGTTGTTAAAGAAGAAGATATAATTGAAATTAGAGATAAATCTAAACAGTTAGCTATAATTGATATCGCATTAGCTAGCAAAGAAAGAGAAACTCCAGAATATATTCACTTAGATGAAAAGAATAAAAAAGTTACTTTCGTAAGAACACCTAAGTTTGATGAAGTTCCTTACCCAGTAGTAATGGAACCTAATTTGGTTATTGAATATTATTCAAGATAAAAATTCTTGATGAGCAAAATCAACTATGACGGTTTTGAGCTCGAAACGTTCGATAGAGCTAAAAATTTTAGAAAATATCAAATTTATTATTTAAAAAATTTTATTAAAGATCCATTTTTAGAAGTTGGTGCTGGACAAGGTGGGTTAGTGAATTTATATAAAAAATTTACGAATGATACAACGCTATTAGAACCGGATAGTAAACTTTTTCACTTATTAACAAAAAAATTTAGAAAAAAAAATATTAAAATAAAAAATCACACTATAGACAAGATAAGGTCTAAATATCAAACAATAATTTATTTTGATGTTCTTGAACATATTAAAAATGATTTAAAAGAAGTAAAAATAGCCTCAAAAAAAATAAAAAAAAATGGACGGTTAATTTTTAATGTTCCAGCACATCAGTTATTTTATAATGAATTTGATAAAGCAGTTGGTCATTTTAAAAGATATAATAAAAAAGATTTTAGGGATATTGAAAAAAAAACTGACTTAAAAATTGAAAAATTAATTTATTATGATTCAATTGGTTTATTGTTCTTAATATTAAACAAGATATTTAAGTTAAAAGAGACTAATTTAAAAAATAAAATATATTTTTGGAATATGTTAATACCATTATCAAAAATAATTGATAAGCTTACTTTAAATAAATTTGGGAAATCTCTTCTTTGTGTATTTACAAAATGATTGATAAAAATAAGCATTTATTTAGGCTTTTTTTTATTATTTATTTATTTATTGGTACCTACTTAAGTTTAACCACTGGTATATCCCACGATGAATATCACGAACAATTAAATTGGGAAAAAAATATTGAAGGTATTATTAGTTTTTTAAGTACTGGTGAGTACAAAAATTTGATTAACTACATTGATAAATATCATGGGATTGGTTTTCATTATATTTCAATACCATTTCAAAAGTTATTTAACGGGATTGTTTATGATATAAATGATATTTCTCAATACGGATCTTTACTTGTTGCAAAACATTCGGCTATTTTTTTTATATTCACAATTTCTGGTTATTTTTATTTTTTAATTAACTTCAAAATATCTCAAAATTTATTGTTCTCAAAAATATCAACGATTATTTATTTACTATATCCATATTTTTTTGGGCATGCACAATTTAATCATAAGGATATTCCATTCTTATCATTTTGGATTATATGTTCATATTTTTTTCTACATATTATTGAAAATTTATACTTAGACAAAAAGATTAAAATTAAATCACTTTTTTTTCTTTCTTTTTTTTCTGCATACTTGGTTAGTATAAGAATTACGGGTTTGATTATTTTTATTCAATATTTTATTGGATTGGTTGTGCTATTTAATTTTAAAAAAATTAAATTTACAAATTTGATTTCTAAAAATATATCAAATATTTTTATAGCCATATCTTTGTTTCTGATTTTTGTTTATTTCTTAAATCCAATTATGTGGCACAATCCATTTGAAATTGTAAATTCATTAAATTGGATGGGTAAATATTATCATAATATTTGTACTCTTACACTTGGTGAATGCATGAAAGCTTTAAATTTACCTTCAAGTTATTACTTTATTTGGCTATTCTTTAAGTTACCTATAATTGTGATTTTTGGTTTTTTCTTATTTCCGTTTTGTGAAAATAAAATTTTTAATAATAAAAATGTTTTAGCACAAATCTACTATTTGATTTTTTTAATTACTCCACTGTTGATTATTTTAATCTTTATACTTAAAGATGTGGCAGTTTATGACGAGATCAGACACGTTATGTTTTTGATACCATTAATTTTTATAACCTCATTGTTTAATATTTATATCTTTAATAAAAAGATTTTTTACTCATTATCTTTTTTAACTTTACTATTTTTTATTTTAGAAAATGTAACTTTAAAACCATACCAATATACTTGGCTTAATTCTTTTGCTAAATTTACTGACATAGAAAAAAATTTTGAAATTGATTACTGGGGTATAAGTAATAAAAATTTACAAAAAGAAATAATCAAAGACTCTCAAACAAGAAATTTGAATAAAAATATTTGCGTTTTCGGAGATATTTATACTAAAGAGTTTTTAAGCAATACTAATTTTAGTTGTTTTAAAAACTATTCAGCAATTGATGCTGAAAAGAATAGACCTTTCTATGCATATAAAAATGTTAGGAACGTTAAAAGATCTGACCCTAAAGATTGTGAGTTAATTTGGAATGAAGGTTATAAGTATACTTTTTATAAAAAAAAAGTTAGCACAGCAACTTTGTGGTTCTGTGATTAGTTTTTACTAGCTTCTTCTAATTCTTTTTTTATTTTTTTTAAAAAAGCATCAATTAATTTAGCATCTTCTTTTGAAAGATATCTTTCTTTTTTAATGCCTTTGTTAATTTCTTCTCTCATCTTATTGACGCTTTCTTTACGTCCTTCTTTAGATGTGAAATTGTTTAGTTGATTAGAGTATTTGCTTATTTGTTTTCCTATAGTGAACTCATAAATAAGTATTACTGCTATCACAGAAATTATTATTTTGTATATAAAAGATTTCACTTAGTCTTTTTTCTTAAAATTAATTCCTTTTTTCTCAAGTACTTTCTTGAGTTCACCGTTTTCATACATTTCCTTAACGATGTCACAGCCATCAATAATTTCACCTATTGCTCCATTGTTTTAATTGCTAATACATGAAATTTGTTGCTCATTTTTTTTTAAAGAATTATATACCATTAATTATATTGTTAATCAAATTAGGAAAGTTACTTTTATGAAGATATCAGTGCTAAACTCATTAAAAAAACATTTTATTTATTTTCTAAAAAAACCTCAATATAATTAAGAAATAATCCTGGATGTATTTAATATAAATTTATCATATATTTTAGTTTATGAAAAAACTTTTTATGAAAGTTTAAATGCAGCTAGCAAGATATTTAGATAATTTATTTCAGAAAGATGGCTTTCTATTAATCGATGCAAATTCGAATAAATACATCATAGGCTCACCAAAAAATAAAACTCCAATTACAGTTAAGATTTTAGATAAAAACCTGCATTATAAATTATTATTTCGTCCAGATTTATATTTTGGAGAGGCTTATTCTAATGGAGATATAAAAATCGAAAACGGAAGTTTGTCTGATTTTTTAGATATAGCACTTATGAATATTGGAAGAGATGAGTTAAATTTTTTTAGTATGCTGATTAATAAATTTTATGGTTCTTATAGATATTTAACAAATTTTAATTTTATAAAAAAATCTAAAATGAATGTTGCTCATCACTATGATCTTTCAGATGATTTATACAGTCTATTTTTAGATCCCAAAAAACAATATTCATGCGGATATTTTAAAAATAAAAATGATACTCTAGAAGATGCTCAAAATAATAAGATCCAACACATAATAAAAAAACTAAACATACAACCAAATCAAAAAGTTCTTGATATAGGTTGTGGATGGGGATCTTTAGCTATAGATATTGCCAAAAATACAAATTGTGAAGTTACCGGAATTACTTTATCTGAAAATCAGTTTAACCATTGTGTTAAAAAAGCTAAAGAGCTTAATTTAGAAAATCAAGTTACTTTTAAACTATTAGATTACCGTCAACTTGATGAAAAATTTGATAGAATTGTAAGTGTTGGAATGTTTGAGCACGTAGGTAGGAAATTTTATAAAAATTTTTTTATGAAAATTCACAAGTTGCTTAATAATGACGGTGTTTCATTGGTGCATACTATTGGTTCAGTTAATCCCCCTAGAGACCCGCACCCCTGGATAACGAAATATATTTTTCCAGGTGGTTATACACCGAGTCTGAGTGAAGTAGTAACACCTATAGAAAAAGCTGGATTAATTGTATCTGATATAGAAGTTCTTAAATTACATTATTCTCATACTCTAAGACACTGGAAGGAAAATTGTATAAAAAATAAAATCCAAATAACCAACATGTTTGATGAAAAATTTTTTAGGATGTGGGAATTTTATTTAGCCAGTTGTGAAAGTGCTTTTAAATGGGGAGACCAAGTTGTTTATCAGTTCCAATTAACAAAGAATTTTATGTCAACACCCAATACTAGAGATTATATTTATAAGTAATAATTTATTTCTTAAAATTAATTCCTTTATTCTCAAGTACTTTCTTGAGTTCACCGTTTTCATACATTTCCTTAACGATGTCACAGCCACCAATAAATTCACCTTTGATGTAAATTTGCGGAATAGTAGGCCAGTCGCTAAATTCTTTTATACCTTCTCTTAAAGCTTGAGATTCAAGAACATTGATCCCCTTATAATTTACTTCTAAAATTTTTAACATATTTGATGTAGCCATAGAAAATCCACACTGAGGAGCATCTGGTGTTCCTTTCATAAACAAACATACTTCGTTAGTATCAATATGACTTTGAATTAAATTTTTTGTGCTATCGTCCATTATTGTTCCTTTGTTTTAATTGCTAATGCGTGAAGTTCGTTGCCCATTTTTCCTTTTAGAGAATTATATACCATTTTGTGTTGTTCAATTTTGCTTTTTCCAGAAAATTGACTTGAAGTAATTGTTGCTGAGTAGTGATTGCTATCTCCTGCTAAATCCTGAATTTCTATTATAGCATCTGGTAAAGCTTCTTTAATAAGTGTTTCAACTTCTTTTATATCCATTGCCATTTTAATTGTCCATATAGTTAGGTAGCCAATTTGTATGTGATTTAATCAAATCGTCAATTGATACTTTTGTCTTATCATCGATTATTAAATTATTGTCATTTACTGATCCAAGTTCATCAAAATGTACTGAGTTATCTTGAAGTATCTTAGTAGCACTTTTTAGGTCAACTTTACTAATTTCTACAATATATCTTCCTTGGTCTTCACCAAATAAGTATTCGATCTGATTAATTAAATAATTTGGTTTCTTTAGGGTTACACCTTTTTTACCTTTAATGCACATTTTAGAAAGAGCGATAATTATACCCCCTAAAGAGACATCATGTGCTGATTTAATAAATTTTTTATCAATAAGTTTTAATATTGTTTCACCATTATTCTTTTCATTGAAAAGATTAATTTCAGGAGGTGGTCCATTTTTTTCATTTAAAATATCTCTAGCAAATAAGCTTTGATCTAAGTAGCCCTCGGTTTTACCAACAACTAAAAGTATATTATCAGTTTCTTTTAAATCCATTGTAACCATGTTCTTGTAATCTTTAATTAATCCAATACCGCCAATAGCAGGGGTGGGTTTGATACCAATATCTTTAGTTTGGTTATAGAAAGAAACATTTCCAGACACCACTGGAAACTCTAAGTAAGCACTTGCTTCACCTAAACCTTGAACGCATTCTACAAACTCACCCATATTTTCTTCATTTTCAGGACTACCAAAATTTAAACAATTAGTAATTGCAATTGGTTTCGCACCAACAGAAATTAAATTTCTCCAACTTTCACACACAATTTGTTTTCCGCCACTTAAAGGGTGAGCCCAACAATATATTGCTGATGAGTCAACAGATGCTGCAACAGCTTTATTAGTTGCATGAACTCTAACGACACCTGCATCTCCACCAGGTTTTTGAATAGTATCACCCATAACAGTATGATCATACTGTTGCCAAATCCATTCTTTACTACAAATATTTGGGTTGGATAATATTTTGTTTAAAATATTTTTTACTTTTAAAGTTTTAAATAGCTCTTTATTAATTTTAATTCTTTTAGGTAATTTAGTTTTTTTCCATTTCCGGTCATACATAGGTGAGTTTTCAACCAATGTATCAACAGGAATATCTGCAACTTTTTCTTTATCAAAATAAAGTTCAATTTTTTTACTTTTTGTTGTTTTACCAATTATAGCGAAGTCCAAATTCCATTTATCAAATATTTTTTTAGCGATTTCTTCTTTGCCGCTCTCTAAAACAATAAGCATTCGCTCTTGGCTTTCTGATAACATGATTTCATAAGGTGTCATGTTTGCTTCTCTACAAGGAACTTTATTTAAATTAATTTCAATTCCTAAATTTCCTTTTGAAGCCATCTCGATACTTGAAGAGGTTAAACCTGCGGCACCCATATCTTGAATCGCTATAATCGAGTCTCCTGCCATCAACTCTAAGCAGGCTTCTAGTAAAAGTTTTTCAGTAAAGGGGTCACCAACTTGAACAGTTGGTTTCTTTTCCTCAATTTTATCATCAAAAGAGGCTGAGGCCATACTTGCACCGTGTATTCCATCTCTACCAGTTTTTGATCCAACGTAGATTACAGGTTTATTTAAACCAGCTGCTTTTGAATAGAAAATTTTACCCTTTTTAACAAGACCTAAAGTCATTGCGTTTACTAAGATATTACCATTATAAGACTCGTCAAAACTAGTTTGACCAGCAATCGTTGGAACTCCCATGCAATTACCGTACCCACCTATACCGTGAACAACGCCGCGCAATAAATTTTTAGTTTTTTTATGTTGAGGTGAACCAAAATGAATTGAGTTTAAATTTGCTATTGGCCTTGCACCCATCGTAAAGACATCTCTCATAATACCACCAACGCCAGTTGCCGCACCTTGATAGGGTTCAATAAATGAAGGGTGATTATGACTTTCGATTTTAAATACAATTGCATCACCATCACCAATATCAACAACGCCGGCATTTTCACCAGGTCCTTGAATTACATTTTTTCCTTTAGTGGGTAAATTTTTAAGATGAAATCTCGAAGATTTATAGGAACAATGCTCATTCCACATTGCTGAAAAAATACCTAATTCAGTAATATTAGGAACTCTTTTTAATAAATCACAAATTTTTTTATACTCATCTTTTTTTAAACCATGATCTATTGCAAGTTGTTCGTTAACTATCATTATTTTAAATTATTAATTAAGTTTTCAAAAAATATTGAACCATCTTCACCTGATAGAGCAGGGTCTATCATTCTTTCAGGATGAGGCATCATCCCTAAAACATTTTTTTGTTTATTAAATATGCCTGCTATATTTTGCAATGAACCATTAGGATTAGATTGTTCATTAACAATTCCATTTTCATCTGAATAAAATAAAGCTATTTGGCTATTGTCATTAATTTCTCTAATTTGCTCATTAGAACAAAAATAATTTCCTTCATTGTGAGCTATATGAAATTCATAAACATCTTTTTTATCATCTTTAAAATAAGAGTTATCTTTATTGTTAGCTTTAACAAAAACATTTTTGCAAATAAATTCTAGGTATTTATTTCTAAGCAGCACACCTGGTAACAAGCCAGATTCAACTAGAATTTGAAAACCATTGCATATCCCCATAACTTTACCGCCACCTTGAGCAAAGTTTAAAACAGATTTCATAATTTTGGATTTTGATGCCATACTTCCACATCTAAGATAGTCTCCATATGAAAAACCACCTGGTAAAACTACCAAATCACTTTTTGGAAGTTCTACATCATCATGCCAAACCATTTTATTTTTAAAACCAAATTTTTTCAAAGCAACATCCATGTCTCTATCACAATTAGATCCAGGAAAGGTTATTACGGATGAATGCATTATTTATTATTGTGATCCAATAATTTTAAAGTCTTCTATTACTAAATTGGCTAAAAGTTTTTTACACATATCTTCAACTTTTGCTTCAGCTTTTTTTTGATCATTTTCTTTTGTATCAATTTCAAAAAATTTTCCTTGTCTTACTTCATTGATTCCTTCAAATCCCATACCATCTAAAGTTTGATGAATAACTTTACCTTGAGGATCTAAAACATCTTTCTTTAGAGTTATAACTACAGATATTTTCATATTATTTTCTTTTTTTAACTGATCTTAACTTTGTAACATTAACAGCACTTAAGTTTAATTGTTCATGTAATATACCAAGTCTTTTAGCAACTTCAGTATAAGCCGGAATTAAATCACCCAAGTTTTTACGAAACCTGTCTTTATCTAGCTTTTTATCAGTAATACTGTCCCATAACCTACAAGTATCAGGACTAATCTCATCAGCTAAAATAACTTCATTTTTTCCATTTTCTTTAAGTCTCCCAAACTCAAGCTTGAAATCAATTAGTTTAATTCCAACCCCCCTAAACATTCCAATCATAAAATCATTAATTCTAAGAATCATTTTTTTAACTTTCTCTAATTCAGATTTTGTAGCCCAATCAAAAGCTAAAATATGCTCTTCTGCAATAAGTGGATCACCTAAATTATCATCTTTTAAACAATATTCTAATAGGGGCTGATTTAAAACTGTTCCATCTTCAATACCAAGTCTTTTAGTAATAGAACCTGTTGCAACATTACGAACAATAAACTCAATTGGAATAATCTCTACCAATTTAATAATCTGCTCTCTCATGTTTAGTCTTTTAACTAAATGATTTTTAATCCCAATTTGAGTTAGGTTTGATAAAATATGTTCTGATATTCTATTATTTAAAACACCTTTACCTTCAATAGTTGATTTCTTTAAGTTGTTAAAAGCTGTTGCATCATCTTTAAAATATTGGATGACTAAATTTTTATCAGATGTCGCATAAATTATTTTAGCCTTACCCTCATATAATTTTTTACCTTTTTTCATTATTTAAAAACTCTTCTAAAGATTAAATCTACATTTTTAAAGTGTGATGAATAATTGAATATAGCTTTCAATTTTTTTGAAGAAATTTTAGCCATTATAAATTCATCATTTGAAATAATATCGAATAAATTTAAGTTTTCCGCAAAACATTTTTTGGCATAGTTTTGAACAATTTTGTAAGATTGCTCTCTACTTAATCCTGATTTTGTTAGCTCTAACATTACTTCTTGTGAAAAAATTAAACCTTTAGTTATATTTAAATTTTCAACCATCTTTTTTGGGTAGACAATCATTTTATCTAAAATATTACTAAGTCTAGCTAAAGCAAAATCTAAAGTTATATTAGCGTCGGGACCAATATTTCTTTCAACACTTGAGTGAGAAATATCTCTTTCGTGCCATAGTGCAATATTTTCTAGCGCAGGAATAACAGCACTTCGAACCATTCTTGCAAGACCTGTTAAATTTTCACTTAGTATTGGATTTTTTTTATGTGGCATTGCAGATGAACCTTTTTGATCTTTTGAAAAAAATTCTTGCACTTCATAAACTTCTGTTCTTTGTAAATGTCTAATTTCAATTGCAACTCTTTCAACTGAGCCTGCGATAATTCCAAGTATTGAGAAATAAAAGGCATGTCTATCTCTTGGTATTACTTGTGTTGATATAGGTTCAACTTTTAAACCAAGTTTTTTTGCTACATGTTTTTCAACGTTAGGATTAATATTTGCAAATGTGCCAACTGCACCGGAAATTGCGCATGTTGAAATTTCATCAATTGCATCAACTAATCTTTTTCTATTTCTTTTAAACTCTTCATAAAATGAAGCTAATTTTAAACCAAAAGTTATAGGTTCAGCATGAATTCCATGACTTCTACCCATACAAGGAGTGTACTTATATTTTTTGGCTTGTTTTCTTAAAACTTTTAGAATTTGATCGATATCACCAAGTAAGATTTTACCTGATTGAACTAATTGAATATTTAAACTGGTATCTAGAACATCAGAAGAGGTCATACCTTGATGAAGATATCTTGCTTTAATCCCTGCTTTTTCAGTAACAGAGGTTAAAAATGCAATTACATCGTGCTTAACTTTGCTCTCAATTTGGTGAATTCTTTTAACATTTATTTTAGTTTTTTTTCTAACAATTGATGCAACACCTTTGGGAATTTGACCTAATTTTTCCATTGCTTCAGCTGCTGCAATCTCTACGTCGAGCCAAATTTGGTATTTATTTTCTTCTGACCATATGTCAGTAAGTTGTTTTCTAGAATATCTTTCAATCATTAATTATAAGTAAGGGGGCTTAGAATAACCTTTAACAGATTCTGTAAAGATTTCATAACCATTTTCAGTAATACCTAACGTATGTTCAAATTGTGCTGATAAAGATTTATCTTTTGTAACAGCAGTCCAACCATCTTTTAGCATCTTTACATCCCATTCACCGGTATTTATCATAGGTTCAATTGTAAAAGTCATACCAGGTCTAAGCTCCATTCCTGTGTTTCTTCTTCCATAATGTAAAACATTAGGTGGTTCGTGAAATGTTGTACTTATTCCGTGACCACAAAAATCTCTAACAACAGAGTACCCTTTTTTTTCAACAAAAAATTGTATTTCATATCCAATGTCACCTAATTTTAATCCTGGCTTTAGTAAACTTATTGCTCTCATCATCGACTCGTATGTAGCATCAATTAAATTATTAACTTTTACAGGAGTTTTACCAATACAGAACATTCGACTTGTATCACCATAATGCTCATCAACTATAGCTGTCACATCAACATTTAAAGCATCACCTTCAACTAAAATTCTATCAGATGGAATACCGTGACAGACAACATGGTTTAAAGATGTGCATAATGATTTTTTAAAACCTCTATAAAAAAGTGGAGCTGAGTATCCACCGTTATCTCTAATAAACTCATAACCTAATTTATCCACAAAATCTGTGGTTACACCTGGCTTAATATTATCTGTAAGCATATCAAGAGTTCTTGCTGCAAGATTTCCTGCAATTCGCATTTTTTCAAATTTTTCTAAATAACTATTCATTTATTCAATTGTTATTTTTTTATACTTATCATCTAATGAAAAATTATATTTTTCAATAGAAGAATCTTCAATATTCAAAAACATAACATCTAAAGTATTATGCTCTGCTTTAAAGCTACAAGATGATAAAAAGATCAGAAAAATAATTTTTTTCATATTTTATTTATTTATAATTTTAAGTTTTCTTTCTATTAGTATTTCTTTTGAACTTATTTTACATCTATAAGCTAAAAAAATAACTCCAGCTTTTTTTGCAAGTAAATAATTTTCATAATATTCTTTATCAATATCTTTTGCTATTTTAAAATTATCTACACCTTCTATTTGAACCAAGAATAATAGATAGGATTTAAAACCTTTTTTGACTGCCTCTATCAGGGTTTTTAAATGCTTTGAACCTCTAGTGGTAACAGCATCTGGAAATTCTGCAGTTTTTTCTTCTCTAAATAAAGTAACATTTTTAACTTCTACAAATATTTTTTGTTTATTTTTTTCAATCAAAAAATCAAACCGTGTTTCTTTATCAAAAAATACCTCGGGCTTAATACTATCATTGTTTGCAACTTCTTTGACTAGATTATTCGATAAACCATGGAAGGCAATCTTGTTTGCAAAATGGGTATTAACACCTACTAAATTTTTTTTAACTTTAATTATCTCAAGAGTATATTTTAACTTTCTTTTAGGATCGTCATTTTTAGATACATAAACCTCATTTCCCTCATCCAATAAACCCTTCATGGACCCAGTATTGGGACAATGTGCCGTAACAATTTCCTTACCAATTTTAACGTCTGTAAAAAATCTCTTATAACGTTTGATAAGTTTGCCTTTAATTAAAGCTTTGGTAAATTCCATATATAAATTGTATATTTAATAATGACACAAAATACAAAATTTAATGCCGCAATACTTATTATAGGTAATGAAATCCTTTCTGGTAGAACGCAGGACACTAATACTTGCACAATTGCTCAGTGGCTTAACTCAATTGGTGTAAAAGTTAATGAGGTGAGGGTTATCCCAGATATTGAAAATACAATTGTGGAGACCGTTAATCATTTAAGAAAAGTTAATAATTATGTGTTTACTACTGGCGGTATAGGTCCAACCCACGATGATATTACTGCTCAATCTATCTCGAAAGCATTTAACCTTGAGTATGAAATTCACAAAGAAGCTTTTAAAATACTAGAAGCTTATTACAAAAGAGGTGAGTTTAATGAGGGTAGACAAAAAATGGTTTGGATGCCACGTAATGCTAACTTAATATTAAATCCAACAAGTGGCGCACCAGGATTTAGTGTTAAAAACGTTTTTTGCTTACCAGGAGTTCCTTCAATTTTAAAATCAATGTTAGGTGGATTAAAAAATAAAATAGTAGGAGGAGATCCGATATTAAGCCATACAATAAGTTTAAAAACTGTTGAAAGTGAAATTGCAAAATCTTTAACAGACGTCCAGGATGATAATAAGGATGTTGAAATTGGGAGTTACCCTTTTTTTCAAGCAGGCAAACTAGGTGTATCAATAGTAATACGATCTGAAGACCAACTTAAAATTGACAAGTGTAGTTCTGAAATTTTAGAGTTTGTTAATCAAAAAAAAATAGAAGTAGTTGTAAGATAGTTAAATGCTTTATTTCGCTTATGGAAGCAATTTAAATCATTATCAAATGAAAAGAAGATGCAAAGACAGTGTCTTTTTAAAGAAAATTAATTTAACTAATTTTAAATTAACCTTTAGAAGCAAATATCGAGCTGCAGATATAGAGCCTAAAAAAAGCTCAATTGTTCCAGGAGCTTTATTTGAAATATCTAAAAGTGATGAAAAAAAATTAGATGTTTATGAAGATTATCCAGCTCTATATAAAAAATATTATTTTACTTATTATGGTAAGAAAGTAATGACCTATACAATGACTAAAAAAACTTTTTTTGCATACCCAACAGAACGATATTTAAATGTTGTAAAGAGAGGTTATAAAGATTGTAATTTAGATAATCATATTCTTAAAAAAGCATTAAAAGCTTAATTAAGATATTGATATAATTTGTTAACAAAAAGAAGTTGAGTTATAAATAAAAACGGTTAAACAAATGAAAATAGTACATGCCCTCGTGGTGAAATTGGTAGACACAACGGACTTAAAATCCGTGCCTTTTTGGAGTGCCAGTTCGAGTCTGGCCGAGGGCACCACTAAATGAGAGATAAAGTATATTTAGTATTTGATAAAACCAAGGCTTCCCTAAAGATTAAATCAATTCTAATTAAAAAAGTTAACGTTACATCTTTAAGAAAATCCAACATAATAATTGTTCTAGGTGGGGATGGTTTTATGCTTCAAACTTTAAAAAAATTACACAAATATAAAAAACCTTTTTATGGAATTAATTCTGGAAACTATGGTTTTTTGATGAATAAGTTTTCTAATGAAAACATCATTAAAAATTTAAATATCTCCAACAGTATAAAAATTTATCCTCTACAAATGACTGTTACTAATAAAAATAACCAAACAAAAAAATCAATAGCTATTAATGAGGTGTCAATATTAAGACAAAGCAAGCAGGCATCATCAATTTCTATTACAGCTAATAAGAAAAATATTATTAAAAATCTAATCTCTGATGGCGTACTAGTTTCAACACCTGCGGGTAGTACGGCGTACAATTTATCAGCACATGGGCCAATTCTAAATTTAGATTCAAGAAAATTAGCAGTTACTCCTATTAGCCCCTTTAGACCTAGAAGATGGAAGGGATCAGTAGTTAGTGATAAATCTAAAATTTTAATAAAAAATTTAGATGTAAATAAAAGACCTATTAGTGCTGTAGCAGATAATTTTGAAGTTAGAAATGCAAAGATAATTAAAATTCAAGCAAATAAGAAAATTAGCTTTGAACTATTGTATGATAAAAAAAACAGTCTTTATAAAAAGATTAAGATCGAACAAGTTAGAGAAGAGACCTCAAATAATTAAAAAAAATAATTAAAGAATTTTTTTTTACCCATCATTGTTCTTATTTTTTTTGAGCGATGGTGCCCGAACGGATTTGAATCGTGGACCTATTGATTACAAATCAGTAAGCTAACAAATTATCCCTTCATTAACTATTGATACTACTTACTTCTAGACTCCCGTCAAGTTGGTTAAAGATATTTCACTTCAATTTCACTTCACTTGATTATTTATTATGCTAGATATTGACTAATTATGAAAAGATTAATATTTGCGTTAGTTCTTAATATCTTTACAAATTTTAATTACGTTACAGCCGAAACTATAACGATGCCGTCAAGTTTGACAGCTGATACCACTGCTTTTGTTTTATTATCTTCTTCAGGAACAACACCAAGTATCAGTGGATATACGGCAACAGATTTATTAGCAACTATTGTTGCATCAGCTGGAACTTTAATTGTTACAACTACCACAGGTTTGGAACAAGCTTCTGGGTATTGTGATTATACTGCAGATAATTCCGGTGAACCTACTAATTGCAAATTAGAAGCTAGTGATCATCCTGAAATAGGATTTATAGGAACTCAGGCTGAAATAAATGCTGCTCTAGCTACTTTATCTTTTAAAGGTGATGGATCTACTGGATCACCAACCGTTACACTTTCGATAACACCTGCTGGTAATAATTATAATTCAGCAAATGGTCATTATTATAAAATAGTTAACGATGATGAGATTTCTTTTACAGATTCAATAGCAGCAGCTGAAGGATCTACATATAATGGATTATCTGGTTATCTTGTTAGTATAACTTCAGAAGCAGAAAATGATTTTTTAAATGCAAAAGTGAATCAAAATGCTTGGATTGGAGGTTCTGACAAAGCCTCATTAACTTCAAACTCTCATTCAGTAACTGAAGGAACTTGGGAATGGATATCAGGTCCTGACAACGGAAAAACTTTTTTTTGTCAAGTAGCAATTAGCGGTAAAGCTAATGCTGCAGATAGTGATTGTACAGTAGCTACTGGTTACTCTTATAATAATTGGAGAAATGCCGAACCCAACGATCACAGCAGCAATACAACTGGAGAAGAAGATTGTGCGCACATGAGAAGTGATGGAGAGTGGAATGATTTTCCATGTAATTCAACAAGTGTAGATTATTACATTATTGAATATGGAGGAACTGCAGGTGAAACAGCAACAACTTTTGGATTAACAATATTAACAATAGAATCTTTAGAAGCAAGCGGAAGTACGCACCAAGCATTTAATGACAAACAATTATCTGGAATAGTGGAAGCTCAAACTGAGAGCATGAAAAGACATATGTTTAATTCGACTAATTCTATTATGGATCGAATGGAACAGTTCAGAAGAACCGGAGATAACAAAGGTTTACAGTTAAATGATTTTAGATTGTCACTCATTGATCAAGGAGTAGATAATCATACTCATGCCAAACTAGCAAAACATTATCTACAAAAATACTCTAAAGAAGTTTCTAATAAAAAAGGATTTAATCTTACAGAGAAAAATATAGAAAAATTTATTACTGAACTACCACTTTCAAAATATATGAAACAAGAATTTGGTTTAAAGCCTAAAAAATGGGTTATGTGGAGTGCAGGCTCAATATCTCAAGGAGGTCTTAACTTTAGTGTTGGTCAATTAGGTAGAAAAAATAAATCTAATGGATTTACAGTTGGCGCAGATTTAGACTTGAGTGATAATTCCTTATTAGGGTTTGCTTTAAGGGATGAAACTGAAGATGTAGAGGTTAGTACAAATGGAACTAAGTATAAATCTGATAATTCAACATTATCATTTTATAACACTTGGAGAGCTAATGATGAAAACTATGTAGATACTTTCATAGGATTTGGGAAAACAAAACAAGCAACTACAAGAATTGTTGATGTTACAAATAAGACTAAAGTTACGGGTGAATTGAAAAGTAAACAAGCTTTTGGTGCAATTAAGTATAATTTCAAAAAAAATTATAAATTAGTTAATCTTAACAATTATTCCATAGTAAATTTTGGTTATAGCATGTTTGACTCTTATTCAGAAAAAGGTGACAGTAATTTAAAATTAAAATTTGATGATCGTGATCTAAAATCTTATTCTCTTTCTATAGGATCTTTAATAGAGTCTAAAATAGATTTGAAAAATTCAAAATTAATTCCATATTTAAGAATTGATATAACAGAAGATCTGACTGAAGATTCTAATTTAAAAGCAAATTATATCTCAAGCCCCTCTAATCAATATAGCAAAAGTATTAGTAAACATTTCTCAACTATTATTCGGGCAGAGACTGGATTTGATTGGAATTTTAGAAATGATTGGAATATATCATCCACTTTAGAAAGAATTGATAAAAATGGTTTAGGACATCAAAATAGTTTAAAATTTAATGCAAATAAATCTTTTTAGATAAAAAAAAATTTTCACTTCAATATCACTTCAATGAGTTCTACTTTCTTCCTTTTTATAGTCTTTGTTCTGGTATTTTTTCCTACAGTTTTTTTTCCAAAGATTCAAAAAGTGAAATAAGTAAAGGATTGTGTGGTGCCCCCGCACGGAGTCGAACCGCGGACCTATTGATTACAAATCAATTGCTCTACCAGCTGAGCTACAAGGGCATAACATTTATCAACAATTAGTGGGTTATATATTAATTATAATTTCTAGCACTCTTTTTTTTATTAAAAAACCTAAGTAAAAACAATAAATTATAGAATATTGCATAGTATTTGTTATAAGAAAAAATTTTATATGAAAAACAAAATTAAAAAATTTTTAAATATTTTAAAAGTAGCCTTGATCGGTGTTAGGCATAACCTGATACCGGTACCAAGAAAGCCTGAGAAGAAAATTACACCCTACACAATGTTTCGAGATGAACAGCTATCTAATTGTTATGAACACTTTAAGAAATATTTCAAATCTTCAATATTCATAAGCACAACTAGACTATTAAGAGAATACGCTATTAAAGAATCATTAGTAAATGATAAAAATTGTGAAAAATTTTCCCTTGAATTTGGAGTTCATAAAGGTGAGTCAGTTAATTTTTTTTCAAAACATGTCCAGCACATTTACGGTTTTGATTCTTTTGAAGGCTTGAAAGAAGATTGGCATGGGACATTAGATTTACAAAAAGGAAGTTTTGACACGGGCAGCATGATGCCCAAAACAAATTCGAATGTAACTCTTATAAAAGGATGGGTTCAGGATACAGTTGAAAAATTCCTAGATGAGAAGAAACCGAAAATTAACTTTGTACATATGGACCTAGACACATACGATTCATCTAAATATGTGCTTGAAAGAATAAAGCCATATTTAGTAAAAGATTCTATTATAGTTTTTGATGAACTTTATAATTATCCAGGGTGGGATGTTGGTGAATATAAAGCGCTAACAGAGGTATTTAATGAAAATGAGTATAAATATTTAGCATTTGCGGATGAAGGAACAGCATGTGCAATAAAAATAGTTTAGTTTTTTAAAACACCAATTGGTAACATTAAGTACAAATATCTTAACTAAAATTAAGCTTCATTACTAGGGTTCACCAAACACAGAGTTAATGCAGTTAGAATATTTTTATATATTAAAATGCAAGAGGGGAAGTTTGTTTCAAGTGGAGAATTAAAACCAAAAACTCACACTTGGATTGCACTTGATAATAAGAATACAGAAGCAATGGTAGGGCTTCACAAATCTCATAAGTGGGACAAGTTAAGAACCTTGCAGCAGCAAGGATTAATAGAATTAAAAACTTGTAAAGGTAAGGCTCCCAGATCCAAGATTATTGTGCAAAGTTCGCACTAAATTTTAGGATTACACTACCTAAACAAATTGTTAAGAATTCACCGTAACATTTGTTTTAGCAGCAGCTGGAATACAAGGTAACTGCGACATGCAGATTGTTAGCAGATGTTAGCAACTAAATTAATAAAAACGTAATTGTTTAGTGATGTTTAGGTCGTTTGATTACAAATCAATTGCTCTACCAGCTGAGCTATAAGGGCATAACTAATTTCTATTCAGAAATCTTATACTAATCAAGAATTTTTTTTCAAATAACTTAAATGATGAAACACAATCGCTGCACTATTTGAGATATTTAAGCTTTCTACATCTTTATTTATATCAATCTTAACAAAAAAATCGGTGTACTTTCCAGTGTGTTCTCTCATACCAAAACCTTCAGATCCAAATAAAAGGACATTTTTTCCTTCCCATTTAATATCTGTAAAGTCTTTTTCTCCTCTTGCATCAAACCCATAAACCCAAAAATTCTTTTCTCTTAAATTTTTAAGTGTAGAATTTATATTTGATACCTCAAAAATGTTGATATGTTCCATGCAACCACTTGCGGCTTTATACATAAGTTTACTATCAGATGGGAATTGTCTTTCTTTAACTATTAATCCATCTATATGAAATGAAGAAGCACTCCTAATTAATGATCCAATATTTCTTGGGTCGGTCACTTCATCAATGCAAACAAATGTTAATTTATTTTTACCTTTTATAAATTCTTTTAAGTCGGGTTGATCAATATTTTCCACTTCCGCAATGTAACCGCCGTGCATAATTTGATCTTTAGAAGTGTACTTATCTAATTCTTTTTTTGATTTAAAATAAACCTTAACGTCCTCAAGAACATTTTTCTTTGGGTTTTTTCTATGAATATTTTTTTTACTTTCCTCTGTTAAAAAAACTTTTAAAACTTTTCTTTTTGGGTTTCTTAAAGCCTCAATAACAGCATGTTGACCAACGATTAAAAAAGATGATTTATTCATAAATTATCATTGTTTTATACGTATTTTTCCCCATTTTCACAGTAAATCTCGTGTTGCAATTGCATAATAAAAATATATAAAACGCATGTTGTTTGAAGCTTTATTAAACAAGGGGACACTTCCCCAAAAAGGAGGGGTTCCAGAGCGGTCAAATGGGGCGGGCTGTAAACCCGTTGACTTCGGTCTTCGAAAGTTCGAATCTTTCCCCCTCCACCACTCAATAAAATTTTTTATGACAATGGAGTGTTATTCTTGATGTTGTGCGGGTGTAGTTCAATGGTAGAACGCTAGCCTTCCAAGCTGGATGTAAGAGTTCGATTCTCTTTACCCGCTCCAAGAAGAAAAGAAATTATTAATAAAACTAAACTGAGGTAAAAAAGTAATGTCAAAAGAAAAGTTCGTAAGAAATAAACCACACTGTAACATTGGTACAATTGGTCATGTCGACCATGGTAAGACAACATTAACTGCAGCGATCACAAAAGTGTTATCTGAAACAGCTGGTTCAACTGCAACTTTTACAGCGTACGATCAAATTGATAAAGCCCCTGAAGAAAAAGAAAGAGGAATTACAATTTCGACTGCTCACGTTGAATATGAAACTGACAAGAGACATTATGCACACGTAGATTGCCCAGGTCACGCTGACTATGTAAAAAATATGATTACAGGTGCAGCTCAAATGGATGGAGCAATTTTAGTAGTTAATGCTGCTGATGGCCCTATGCCTCAAACTAGAGAACACATTCTTTTAGGAAGACAAGTTGGAATTCCTTCAATTGTTGTTTACTTGAATAAAGTTGATCAAGTAGATGATAAAGATATGATTGAACTTGTAGAAGAAGAAATTAGAGAACTTTTAACTTCTTATAAATATCCTGGTGAAACAACTCCAATTACTAAAGGTTCCGCTTTAGCAGCTGTTGAAGGTAGAGATGATGAAATTGGAAAGAATTCAATTATAGAATTAATGAAAACTGTTGATGAATTCATTCCTCAACCAACTAGAGATGTTGATAAACCTTTCCTAATGCCTGTTGAGGATGTTTTCTCAATTTCAGGTCGAGGAACTGTTGCAACTGGTAGAATTGAATCTGGTGTTATTAAAACTGGTGAAGAAGTTGAAATCGTTGGTGTTACTGAAACTAAAAAATCAGTTTGTACTGGTGTTGAAATGTTCAGAAAACTTTTAGATTCTGGTGAAGCAGGTGATAACGTTGGTATTCTATTAAGAGGTGTTGAGCGAGATGATATTCAAAGAGGACAAGTTCTTTGTAAAACTGGTTCAATTACCCCACATACTAAATTTGAAGCTCAGGCTTATGTACTTAAAAAAGATGAGGGTGGAAGACACACTCCTTTCTTTACTAAATACAGGCCTCAGTTTTACTTTAGAACAACTGACGTAACTGGAGAAGTTACATTACCAGCTGGAACTGAAATGGTTATGCCTGGTGATGATGCTAAATTCACTGTTACTTTAATTACTCCAATTGCGATGAGCGAAAAATTAAACTTTGCAATTCGTGAAGGTGGTAGAACAGTTGGAGCTGGAGTAGTAACTAAAATTATAGAGTAAACTCTATAGGAGTGTAGCTCAATTGGTAGAGTGCCGGTCTCCAAAACCGGAGGTTGAGGGTTCGATTCCCTCCGCTCCTGCCAATAAGCTTAACAGTATATTATGAAAAACCCGATAAAATTTATCCAAGAAGTTAAACAAGAAGCTTTTAAAGTTTCTTGGCCTACTGGAAAAGAAACAATGCAGGGTGCATTAATGGTATTTGCTATGGCAGTTATTATGTCTCTTTTCTTTTTGCTTCTTGATCAAGTGCTTAAATTTTTATTGGAAGCATTACTAAAGGTAAGTATTTAATGAAAAATTGGTATATTGTTCAATCTCACTCAAATTTTGAGAATAAGGTTGCTGGATTAATTAAAGAAGAAGCTGAAAAAGCAAAAATTTCTGATAAAATTGAAGAAATTGTTGTTCCGACACACGATGTTACTGAAGTTAAAAGAGGAAAGAGAATTCAGAGAAAAAAGAAATACTTTCCTGGTTATGTTTTAATTAAAAGTGAAATGGATAATGATATTTATCATTTAATTAAAAATTTAAAGCGTGTTAGTGGATTTTTAGGTTCAAAAGGTATACCCGTACCTGTTTCTGATAAAGAAATAGAAAAAATTTTAGGACAAATAAAAGATGGTGTAGCTCAGCCAAAATCTGGTATAGAATACATTATTGGTGAAAAAGTTCAGGTCGTTGACGGTCCTTTTGCATCATTCAGTGGTATGGTTGAAGATATAGATGAAGAGAAATTAAGACTTAAGGTTTCAGTTTCAATTTTTGGAAGACCAACACCAGTTGATTTAGAATATAACCAAGTAGAGAAAGCAAGTTAATGGCTAAAGAAATTAGTGGATACATAAAATTACAAATTATGGGTGGACAAGCCAATCCAGCTCCACCAGTTGGTCCTGCGTTAGGTCAACGTGGTATTAACATAATGGAATTTTGTAAAGCTTTTAACGATAAAACTAAGGCATTCGCTGGAAAACCAATTCCAGTTGTTATAACAGTTTATAAAGACAAAAAATTTGATTTTGAAATTAAATCACCTCCTGCATCACACTTTATTAAAGAAGCTGCTAAACTTAAAGGTGGATCAAAAGAACCTGGCAGAAGTATTGCTGGATCAATCACAAAAAAACAAGCTGAAGAAATTGCAACACAAAAAATGAAAGATCTTAACGCTCACGATCTTGAGCAAGCAGTAAAAATTATCGCAGGATCTGCTAGATCAATGGGTATAGAGGTTAAAGACTAATGCCGTCAAAACGATTTAAACAATTACCAGAAAAGACGAAAGATTTAACTGCTGATACAATTGAAATTTTATTAACAACTATTAAGAAAAATTGCACTGCAAAATTTGATGAGTCGATTGATTTAAGTTTTCAAGTAAACAACAAGCAAAAAAAAGGTGAAGTAAACATCAGAACTATAGTTAATTTACCCGGTGGAACTGGTAAAAATGTTAAAGTAGCTGTTGTTTGTGAAGACAATAAAGCTCAAGAAGCTAAAGATGCTGGTGCTGATATAGTTGGTAGTGAAGAATTTATAGATAAAATTAAAGCAGGTGAGCTTAATTTTGAAAAATTAATCTGTACACCAGGCATGATGGTTAAGCTTTCTAAGTTAGGAAAAGTTTTAGGTCCAAAAGGGTTAATGCCAAATCCTAAATTAGGATCTGTATCTGAAGATATTAAAGAAGCTGTAACAAACGCTAAATCTGGTCAAGCAGAAATTAGAAATGATAAAGATGGAAATATTGGTGTAAGTATTGGTAAAAAATCATTTCATGATGATCAACTACTTAAGAATTTTCATGCTATTTTAGATACTTTAGAGAAAGAAAAAGGAAACCTAACTTTAAAAGATGGTTTAATAAAAAATACTTTTGTAACGTCAAGTATGGGTGTTTCGTATAAAGTTAAATTAGGAAAAGTTATATAGTTATGATGAACAAGGAACAAAAAAAGAATTATATTAGTGAAATGGAAACTCAGTTTCAGAACAATGAAGCTGTAATAGTAACACACTACCAAGGTCTTACAATGACTCAGCTTGATGAACTAAGAGGGCAGATGAGAGAACATGGTATCAAATTTACTATAACAAAAAATAAAATTACTAAAATTGCACTTGAAAAAACTAAGTGTAAGGAACTTTCCAATTTATTTACAGGTGCTACAGCAGTAGCTTTTTCTGATGATGCTATAATGTCAGCTAGAATTTTATCAAAATTTGCAAAAACTAATGAAAATCTAAAACTTTTAGGTGGAATTATGGGTAGCGATGTTTTAGACCAAGCTGGAGTTCAGAATGTAGCCAATTTACCAACATTAGATGAGGCTAGAGCAAATATTATAGGTATTTTAGCAGCACCAGCGTCAAAATTTATAAGTATTTTACTTGCACGATCCGAAAAAATGAGTAATTTGACCCCAGAAAATTCTTAAAAAACAACCTAAAGAGTAAAAAAAATATGCCTGATCTAAATAAAATTATTGAAGACCTATCAAGTTTAACTGTTGTTGAAGCAGCTGAGCTTTCAAAACAACTTGAGGAAAAATGGGGTGTTACAGCTATGGCTGCAGCAGCACCAGCAGCAGCAGCAGGTGGAGCAGCTGAAGAAGCTAAAGATGATTTTACAGTTATGTTAATTTCGGCTGGTGATAAAAAAATTAACGTTATTAAAGAAGTTAGAGCCGCAACATCTTTAGGTCTTAAAGAAGCAAAAGATTTAGTTGAAGGTGCTCCAAAAGAAGTGAAATCTGGTGTTAACAAAAAAGATGCTGAAGAACTTAAAGCTAAGTTAGAAGCAGCAGGCGCAAAAGTAGAACTTAAATAAATTAATTAGAAAGATTTTATAAACTGGTTAATTTATTAGCCAGTGATTAGTATTAAATGCAATTATCTTTTACACAGAAGAAAAATATAAGAAAAAGCTTTGGAAAGCTTACAGAAACTTTATCTATTCCAAATCTAATTGAAGTTCAAAAAAATTCATATAAACAGCTTACAGACTTTGATAGCGAAGCTGGGGATTTATCAAAAGGATTTGATAGGGTTTTTAAAAGTATTTTTCCAATAGAGGATTTAAATGATAAAGCAACATTAGAATACGTTTCTTATAGACTTGAAAAGCCAAAATTTGATACTGAAGAATGTATCCAAAGAGGATTATCTTTTACGTCAGCATTAAAATGTACTTTAAGATTAGTTGTCTACGAGATTGATCAAGAAAATAATACTAAAGATATTTTGTCTGCAAAAGAACAAGAAGTTTACATGGGTGAAGTGCCTATGATGACGGACAGTGGAACTTTTATAACTAATGGTGTTCAAAGAGTTGTTGTAAACCAAATGCATAGAAGTCCTGGAGTTTTCTTTGATCATGACAAAGGTAAATCACACGCAAGTGGTAAATTATTATTTAACTGTAGAGTTATTCCTAATAGGGGATCTTGGTTAGATTTAGAGTACGATGTTAAAGATTTTTTATATTTTAAAATAGATAGAAAGAAAAAAATATTTGCTTCAACTCTTTTGATGGCTTTAGGTTTAACTAAATCTGAAATAGCTGATGAGTTTTATGCTAAAGACACTTATTCATTTGATGCAAAAGCAGGTAAGTGGAAGACAAAATTTAACCCTGTAAACTATAAAGCTAAAAATTTTTCTGAAGAAGTTACCGATGCTAAAACTGGAAACGTTATAATTAAACTTGGTGATAAAATTAATTTCTTAAGTGCAAAAAAACTAGCTACAGATGGACTTAAAGATATTTTAGTATCTCAAGAATCTTTAATTGGAAAATATTTACATAGTGAAGTTAAAGTTAGCGACGATGAAGAAGAGGGAACCTTTGGAATTGGTACTGAGCTAAATGACACTATTATCAAACAAATTTTAGAAGCTAGCATAAACTCAATTGAGATTTCTATTACAAATTCTATCAATAAAGGACCTTATTTATTATCAACAATATTAAATGATAAAAATAATTCTAAAAATGATGCAATTACTGAAATTTATAAAGTTTTAAGACCGGGCGAACCACCAACAGTCGAGATTGCTACACAAATATTCAACAACCTTTTCTTTAGTTCAGATAGGTATGACCTTTCAGATGTGGGTAGAGTTAAAATGAATTCAAGATTGAGCCTTGAATGTTCTGATAAAATTACAATTTTAAGAAATGACGACATAATTGCCATTGTTCACAAAATGTTAGATTTAAGAGATGGCAAAGATGAAGTTGATGACATTGATCATTTAGGTAACAGAAGAGTAAGGTCTGTTGGTGAACTTGTTGAAAACCAAGCACGCGTTGGAGTCTACAGAATGGAAAGAGCTATTAAAGAAAAAATGACAACTCTTGATATTGAATCAGCAATGCCACAAGATTTAATTAATGCAAAACCATTAACGGTTTCCCTTAAAGATTTTTTTGTAAGTTCACAACTTTCACAATTTATGGATCAAACAAATCCACTATCTGAAATTACACATAAAAGAAGAGTTTCAGCTTTAGGACCAGGTGGTCTAACAAGAGAAAGAGCTGGATTTGATGTTCGTGATGTTCACCCAACTCACTATGGAAGAATTTGTCCAATTGAAACACCTGAAGGACCAAATATTGGTTTGATTAATAGTTTGTCTACTTATGCTAAGATTAATAAATATGGTTTTATTGAAAGCCCATATAAAAAAGTAGAGAATGGTGTGGTTCAAGATAAAGTTGAATATCTATCAGCGATGGAAGAGACAAAATATACAATCGCACAAGCTAACGCCAAACTTGATAAGAATGGAAAAATTTTAGAAGAACTTGTTCCTTGTAGAGAAAACTTAAACTTTGTTTTATCAAAACCTGAGAAAATTGATTACATTGATGTTTCACCTAAACAGTTAGTTTCTGTAGCAGCATCTTTAATTCCTTTCTTAGAAAACGATGATGCAAACAGAGCCCTAATGGGATCTAACATGATGAGACAAGCGGTCCCTCTTTTAAAACCAGAATCTCCATTAGTTGGTACTGGTATTGAAAGTGATGTAGCTCTTGACTCGGGTGTTACTATTGTTGCTAATCGTGATGGTACAGTTGACAAAATTGATGGAAAAAGAATTGTAATTAAAGCAACTGAGGAAACAGATTTCTCAAAATCAGGTGTAGATATTTATAACTTACAAAAATTTAAAAGATCAAACCAAAACACATGTATTAACCAAAAACCACTTGTTAGAGTAGGTGATAAAGTTAAATCCGGTGATATTATTGCTGACGGACCATCTACTAAGCTAGGTGAATTAGCACTTGGAAAAAATGTAACTGTAGCATTTATGCCTTGGCAAGGTTACAATTTTGAAGACTCTATTCTAATTTCAGAAAGATGTGTTACAGATGATGTATTTACATCAGTTCATATCGTTGAATATGAAGTTATGGCTAGAGATACAAAGCTAGGTGAAGAAGAAATCACTAGAGATATTCCAAATGTAAATGAAGAAGCTTTAAAAAATCTAGATGAATCTGGGATCGTTTATATTGGTGCTGAAGTAAAAGCTGGAGACATATTAGTTGGTAAAGTTACACCAAAAGGTGATTCAGCATCAGGACCTGAAGAAAAATTATTAAGATCAATTTTTGGTGAAAAAGCAATTGACGTAACTGATACATCTTTAAAAATGTCCAGAGGTAGCAGTGGAACGATTGTTGATGTCAGAGTATTTAATAGACATGGTATTGAAAAAGATGAAAGATCTATAACAATTGAAAGAGCTGAAATTGAAATTGTTCAACAAGATAAAATTGTAGAGGAAGAAATTTTAGAAAGAAGTATAAAGCAAAGAGCTAATCAGATTTTGTCTGGAGCTTCTTTAACAAAAAAAATTAAAGATTTCGATGAAGGTACTAAACTTGATCTTGAAACAATTAACAAAATTAGTATTAATGATATATTCAAAATAACAGTAGGTAATGTTAATGATGAAGCAAGTATTGCCCAATTAAAAGATCAATACAATCAAGCAAAACAAGATATTCAGGAAAGATTTGAAGATAAAGTTTTAAAAATTAGAAGCGGTGATGATTTATTACCAAGTGTTATGAAAATGGTAAAAGTTTTTGTTGCGATTAAAAGAAGATTAAGACCTGGTGACAAGATGTCAGGAAGACACGGAAACAAGGGTGTAGTCAGTAAAATAGTACCTGTTGAAGATATGCCTTATAGAGAAGATGGAAGACCTGTCGATATCGTATTAAATCCACTTGGGGTTCCAAGTCGTATGAACGTAGGTCAAATCTTAGAAACACACCTTGGTTGGGCATGCAAGGAATTTGGTGAAGAAGTTAAAAAATTAGTAAATGAAAATAATAAAAAAATTGAAAAAACAGAAAAAATTTCGTCATTTCTAAAATCTGTTTACGGTAATGAAGTATTTGATGATGGAATTGACAAGTTAAACAAAACTGAGTTTAGAGATTTATGTGAAAACTTGCAAAATGGTATAGCGATTTCAACTCCTGTTTTTGATGGTGCAAAAGAAAAAGACGTTTCCGAAATGCTTGAATTAGCAAAATTACCTACTTCTGGTCAAACAAATTTATGGGATGGTAGAACAGGTGAAATGTTTGATAGACCCGTAACAGTTGGAATTATCTATATGCTTAAATTACATCACTTAGTTGAAGATAAAATTCACGCAAGATCTACTGGACCTTATAGTCTTGTCACTCAACAGCCATTGGGTGGTAAAGCTCAACTTGGTGGACAAAGATTTGGTGAAATGGAAGTATGGGCTCTTGAAGCTTATGGAGCTTCGTACACATTGCAGGAAATTTTAACAGTTAAGTCAGATGATGTTGCTGGAAGAGTTAAGGTTTACGAAACAATAGTTAAAGGTGAAGAAAATTTTGAATCTGGAATACCAGAGTCGTTTAACGTTCTAGTCAAAGAAATTAAATCATTAGCTTTAAACATAGAATTAAATTAAATATGAAAAAAGAATTAACAGACTTATTTAAAAATAGTGAAATTTCTGAAGCGCAAAATTTTAATAGTATTAAAATTACTTTAGCTAGTCCTGAAAAAATTAAATCTTGGACATACGGTGAAATTAAAAAACCTGAAACTATTAACTACAGAACTTTTAGACCAGAAAAAGATGGCTTGTTTTGTGCTAGAATATTTGGACCAATAAAAGATTACGAATGTTTGTGTGGTAAGTACAAACGAATGAAGTTTAGAGGAATTATTTGTGAAAAATGTGGTGTTGAAGTAACAAAATCAAACGTAAGAAGAGAGAGAATGGGTCACATAAACCTTGCTACTCCTGTTGCACACATTTGGTTTTTAAAATCATTACCCAGTAGAATTTCATTAGCTGTTGATATGAAGCTTAAAGAAGTTGAAAGAGTTTTATATTTTGAAAATTTTATAGTTATAGAGCCTGGTATGACTACTCTGCAAAAAAACCAGCTCTTAAATGAGGAAGAGTTAGCTAAATATCAAGATGAATTTGGTGAAGAATCATTTGAAGCTGGAATAGGTGCTGAAGCTATATTGTCAATTCTTAAGTCAATGGATCTTGAGCTTGAAAGAAAACTTTTAATTAATACAATTAAAGAAACAAAATCTAAGGTTAACGAAGAAAGATCAATTAAAAGACTTAAATTAATTGAATCATTTATTGAAACTGGTCAAAAACCTGAATGGATGATTTTAACGGTGATACCAGTTATACCACCTGAATTAAGACCTTTAGTACCATTAGATGGTGGAAGATTTGCAACATCTGATCTTAATGACCTTTATAGAAGAGTTATAAACAGAAATAATCGTCTTAAGAGATTAATGGATCTAAAAGCTCCTGACATTATTGTTAGAAATGAAAAAAGAATGCTTCAAGAATCTGTTGATGCTTTATTTGATAATGGTCGTCGAGGAAGAGTAATTACTGGTACTGGTAAACGTCCACTTAAATCTTTAGCTGAGATGCTTAAAGGTAAGCAAGGTAGATTTAGACAAAACTTATTAGGAAAAAGAGTTGATTACTCAGGAAGATCTGTAATTGTTGTAGGTCCTGACCTTAAGCTTCATGAGTGTGGCTTACCGAAAAAAATGGCTTTAGAATTATTTAAGCCATTTTTGTATGCCAGATTAAATAAATTAGGATTAGCTTCCACAATTAAACAGGCAAAAAAATTAGTAGAAAAAGAAACCAATGCTGTTTGGGATGCGTTAGAACTTATTGTAAGAGAACACCCAGTTTTACTAAATCGTGCACCAACGCTTCACAGACTAGGGGTTCAAGCTTTTGAACCTAAGTTAATTGAGGGAGATGCAATTGAATTACACCCATTATGTTGTGCAGCTTTTAATGCTGACTTTGATGGTGACCAAATGGCTGTTCACGTTCCTCTAAGTTTAGAGGCTCAACTAGAAGCTAGAATTTTAATGCTTTCAACGAACAACATTTTAAGTCCATCAAATGGTAAACCTATCATAGTGCCGAGTCAGGATATGATTTTAGGTCTATACTATTTATCTCAAGCACCATTTCAAACTGAAAAGCCAGATGGTTACTTTATAAATAATAATGAAATTGAACATGCTTTATCAACGGGTCAGATAAAAGTACACTCTACTATTGTTTCAAGGTTTGAAACACTTGATGAGAAAGGTAATAAAAGAGTTGAAAAACACACAACAACTGCTGGAAGATTTTTATTAGCTAATTTATTACCAAAAAATAAAGACATTACTTTTTCAATGATAGACAGACTGCTTCCAAAAAAAACTGTTTCAGAAATTATTGATAGTGTTTTTAGATTTTGTGGTCAGAAAACTACAGTTATTTTCTGTGATCATTTAAAAGATTTAGGATTCAAACACGCGTTTAAAGCAGGTATTTCTTTTGGTAAAGATGACTTGGTTATTCCTGCAAACAAAGGACAATTGATTGATGACACTAAAAAATTAATTGCTGACTATGAAAATCAATATTCAGAAGGTTTAATTACTAGAGGTGAGAAATACAACAAAGTTGTTGATGCTTGGTCAAAATGTACTGATAAAGTAGCTGGTGAAATGATGAGAGGTATTTCAGCTACTGAAAGTACTCCTGATGGCATGAAGATTAACTCAGTATTTATGATGGCGGATAGTGGAGCTAGGGGTTCAGCTGCTCAAATGAAACAGTTAGCTGGTATGAGAGGTCTTATTGCAAAACCATCTGGTGAAATTATTGAAACACCTATTATTTCTAACTTTAAAGAAGGTTTAACTGCTCTAGAATATTTTAATTCAACGCACGGAGCCAGAAAAGGTTTAGCTGATACAGCCCTAAAGACTGCAAGCTCAGGTTATTTAACTAGAAGACTTTGTGATGTAGCTCAAGACCTTACAATTTCAAAAATTAAATGTGATAATCCTGGCTTTATTGAGTTAGCAGAAATTTTAGAAGGTGGAAACGTAGTTGTGAGTTTATCAGAAAGAGCACTTGGTAGAGTTACGGCTTTTGAAGTAAAAAATCCTATTACAGGTGAAGTGGTTATTAAAAAAGAAACTATGATTGATGAATCGGGTTGCGATAAAATTGATGCAGCTGGTGTTAAATTTATCAAAGCTTATTCAGTTATGACTTGTAGCTCTAAAATTGGTGTTTGTGCCACTTGTTATGGAAGAGATCTATCTAGAGGAAAAATGGTTCACGTTGGTGAAGCAATTGGTATGATTTCAGCCCAATCTATTGGAGAACCTGGTACGCAGTTAACAATGAGAACTTTCCACGTTGGTGGTACCGCTTCTGTTAAGCAAGAGTCTGAAATTGTTACAAAATCTGCAGGTACTTTGAAAATTATTAATACTAATTTATTAGAAGATTCTAAGAAAAATCTAATTGTTATGGGAAGAAACACCCAACTTTCTATTGAAGATAATAACGGTGTTCAAGTTGCAATTTATAAAGTTGCTTATGGATCAAAATTATTTTTCCAAAATGGTGATAAAATAAAAGCTAATGAAAAAATTTGTGAATGGGATCCTTATACAACTCCAGTTATTGCAGAAAAAAGTGGTATTGCTGGTTATGTAGATTTAATCGATGGTGTTTCTATTCAAGAGACAACTGATGATGCTACTGGAATTTCTTCTAAATCAGTTGTTGATTGGAGAGCGCAATCTAAAAATACAGATTTAAAACCAAGAATTACCTTAAGAGATGAGAAGGGTAATGTAATTAAGAAAGCTGACGATAATGAAGCAAGGTACTACTTGGTACCTGATTCAATTCTTTCTATTAAAGATGGTCAAAAAATTTTTGCTGGTGATATAATCGCAAGACTTCCGAAAGAAACAACTAAAACGAAAGATATTACTGGAGGATTACCTCGTGTAGCTGAATTATTTGAAGCTAGAAAAGCAAAAGATAGTGCAATTATTGCTGAGAATGATGGGCAGGTCTTATTTGGTAAAGAAGTAAGAGGTAAACAAAAAATTTCAATTCAACCAGATGATGGAGAACCTTCAAATTATTTAATACCTAAAGGTAAACATATTAACTTTAACCAAGGTGAGAAAATTAAGAAAGGTGAGTACTTATTAGATGGACAACCTTTACCTCATGATATTTTGAGAATTTTAGGCATTAAAGATTTAACGGAATATTTTGTTAATCAGGTTCAAGAAGTTTATAGATTGCAGGGTGTAATTATTAATGACAAACATATCGAAACAATATTAAGACAAATGCTTAAAAAAGTTGAAATCAAAACTTCAGGTGATTCTTCATACCTACCTGGAGAAATGATTGATAGAATAAAGTTTGATAATGCAAATGAAAAACTTGCAGCTGAAGGAAAAAATCCAGCATCTGGTGAAAGAGTTTTAATGGGTATTACTAAAGCTTCTCTCCAAACAGAGTCATTTATTTCTGCAGCTTCTTTCCAAGAAACTACAAGAGTTTTAACTGATGCTGCAATTAAAGGTAAAGTTGATCCTTTAAATGGTTTGAAAGAGAACGTTATAGTTGGTAGATTAGTCCCAGCTGGAACTGGTCATATTAAGAACAAATGGAACAAAAATGCTATTGAAGCTGACAATAAATTTCTAGCAGACCAAGAGAAAATTGAACCTGTAGAAACCACAGAAACGCCAGCAAATTAATAAAAATAACGCGTCTAACTTGTAGTTTTAGTTTGACAATCAGTGATTTAATAGTATTTTGACGCTGTTTTTGGTTGGAATGTAGTACCTACTTTACGGAACTAAACGCTGCCACAAAATAACCTGTCAGTTATTTTCATTCAAAAATAAATTAATTAATTAATTAAAAAAATTTATGCCAACTATTAACCAGTTGTTAAGAAAGAAAAGAATTAGACCAGTTGCAAGAAATAAAGTTCCTGCACTTGAAAAACAACCTTTAAAAAGAGGTGTGTGTCTTAAAGTTTACACAACAACACCGAAAAAACCGAACTCTGCATTAAGAAAAGTTGCAAGAGTTAGACTTTCAAACGGCTTTGAAGTTACGGCTTACATCGGTGGTGAAGGGCATAATCTTCAAGAACACTCAGTAGTTTTAATTAGAGGTGGTCGTGTTAAGGATTTACCTGGTGTTCGTTATCATATTCTTAGAGGAAATCTAGATACACAAGCAGTTGCAAATAGAAAGAAACGTAGATCTTTGTATGGAACTAAAAAAGGTAAATAACTATGTCTAGAAAAAAAACGCAACCAAAAAAAGTTGTCACTCCAGATCCAATTTTTAAATCGACTATTATTCCAAAACTAATTAACTCAATAATGTATGATGGAAAAAAAGTTGTTGCTGAAAAAATTGTATATGAAGCAATTGAAAAAATTAAATCAAAAACTAAAGAAGAGCCAATTAATGTATTTAACGAAGCTATAAATAATATCAAACCTACTGTAGAAGTTAGATCTCGTAGAGTTGGTGGCGCAACGTACCAAGTTCCTGTTGAAGTTAAAAATAATCGTGCTCAAGCACTTGCTATTAGATGGTTAGTTGACGCTTCAAGAAAAAGAAAAGACAAACATATGTCTGATAAAATTTTTAACGAACTGTATGATGCGTATGAAAAAAAAGGATCTGCAGTTAAAAAAAGAGAAGATGTACATAAAATGGCTGAGTCGAATAAGGCTTTCGCTCATTTTAGGTGGTAAAAAATTATGGCTAGAACTAATACATTAGATACATATCGTAATATTGGAATTATGGCTCATATTGATGCTGGTAAAACCACTACTACTGAAAGAATTTTATATTACACTGGAAAAAGTCACAAAATTGGTGAAGTTCATGATGGTGCAGCAACAATGGATTGGATGGAACAAGAACAAGAAAGAGGAATTACAATTACCTCTGCAGCAACTACTTGTTTCTGGAACGATCATAGAATTAATATTATTGATACTCCTGGTCATGTAGATTTTACCATTGAAGTTGAAAGATCATTAAAAGTTTTAGATGGTGCCGTATGTGTTTTTGATGGTGTTGCTGGTGTTGAACCTCAATCAGAAACAGTATGGAGACAAGCTGACAAATATAAAGTTCCAAGAATTTGTTTTGTAAATAAATTAGACAGAACTGGTGCAGACTTTTACAGATGTGTAGATATGATTAGAGATAGACTTGGTTGCAAACCTTTGGTTATACAAGTTCCAATCGGTATTGAAGCTGACTTATCTGGTGTTGTAGATTTAGTTAAGATGAAGGCGCAAGTCTGGAAAAATGAAGCACTAGGTGCGGAGTGGGAATACAAAGAGATTCCAGATGATTTAAAAGAAATTTCACAAAAATATAGAACTGAGCTTGTTGAAACAGCTGTTGAGCAAGATGAAAAATTAATGGAAAGCTATTTAAATGGTGAAGAAATTAAAGAAGAAGATTTAGTTAGATGTATTAGAAAAGGAACACTAAATTTTAGCTTTGTTCCAATAACTACTGGTTCAGCATTTAAAAACAAAGGTGTTCAGCCGTTACTAGATGCAGTTATTAATTACCTTCCAAGTCCAATTGATATCGGCTCTATTAGTGGAACAAAACCAGGAACTGAAGATGTTGTTGAAATGAAATTTGATGATGGAGCTGGTTTTTCAGCATTAGCCTTTAAAGTTGCAAACGATCCCTTTGTTGGATCATTAACTTTTATAAGAATTTATTCTGGAACAATTAAAACTGGAACAGCAGTCTATAATACCTCAAAAGAAAAAGAGGAAAGAGTTGGTAGAATGCTTTTAATGCATGCAAATTCTAGAGAAGACATTAAAGAGGCGAATGCAGGAGATATTGTTGCCCTAGCTGGACTTAAATACACAATAACTGGTCACACTTTGTGTGATGAAGCTAACCCAGTTTTATTGGAGCCAATGGAATTTCCTGAACCTGTAATTGAAATTGCTGTTGAGCCAAAAACTAAAGCTGACCAAGAAAAAATGGGTGAAGCTTTAGCAAGATTAGCAAAAGAAGATCCTTCATTTAGAGTAACTTCAGATGAAGAATCTGGTCAAACAATAATTAAAGGTATGGGCGAATTGCACTTAGATATTATTGTCGATCGAATGAAAAGAGAATTTAATGTTGAGGCAAATATTGGAGCACCTCAGGTTGCTTACCGTGAAACTATTCAAAATGCATCTGAGTTTGAGTACACACACAAAAAACAAAGTGGTGGTGCTGGACAGTTTGCTAAAGTTAAACTTTTAGTAGAACCTCAAGAGCCAGGTAAAGGTAGAGAGGTTGATAGTAAAATTAAAGGTGGATCAATTCCTAAAGAGTTTATTCCAGGTGTTGAGAAGGGTATTGAAACAATATCTGATGGTGGAATTTTAGCTGGATTTCCGATGATTGATTATAAAGTTACAATTTTAGATGGATTACACCACGATGTTGACTCGAGTGTTCTTGCATTTGAACTTGCTGGTAGAGCTTGCTTTAAAGAAGCCTGTACTAGAGGTGGATTAAAATTATTAGAACCAGTAATGAGAGTTGAGGTTGTAACTCCTGAAGATTATATGGGTGATGTTATTGGTGACTTAAATAGTAGAAGAGGTCAAATAAGTGAGCAAGAAAGCAGAGGAAATGCAACTGTAATAACGGCAATGGTTCCCCTAGCTAATATGTTTGGATATATAAACAGTTTAAGATCTATGTCTCAAGGAAGAGCCCAATACTCAATGTTCTTTGATCATTACTCTAAAGTCCCACAAAATGTGCAGGATGAAGTAACTAAAAAAATTGCTGGATAATTATTATGGAAAAACAAAATATTAGAATTAAATTAAGAGCTTACGATAATAAGATTTTAGATGCATCTACGGAAGAAATCGTTAATACCGTTAAAAGAACTGGAGCGACTATCAAGGGTCCAATACCTTTACCAACTAGAATTGAAAAATATACAGTTCTTAAAGGGCCACATATTGATAAAAAAAGTAGAGAGCAATTTGAAACTAGAACACATAAAAGATTAATAGATATTATTGAACCTACTCCTCAAACTGTAGAGGCTTTAATGAAACTTGATTTAGCATCTGGTGTCGATGTGGAGATAAAAATTTAATTATGACTGAAGTAGCTTTAGTTGGAAAAAAAATAGGTATGACAAGAGAGTTTTATAAAACTGGTCGTTTAGTTCCTGTTACAGTAATTAAAATGGAAAAAGCTAGAGTTATTAGTGTGATTGAAGAAGAGAAACGTGGATATAAAGCTATACAATTAGGTTTTGGTAACATTAAAAGCTCAAAACTTACAAAAGCAATGAAGGGCATGTATGCTAAAAAAAATACTGAAGCAAAGAAAAAATTAAAAGAATTTAGAGTAAAAGATACAGAGCCATACAAAGAAGGTAATGAATTTGGTTTAGAAATTTTTAATGAAGTCAAATTTGTTGATACCACTTCAAAGACTATTGGAAAAGGTTTTGCTGGAGCAATGAAAAGACACAACTTCGGTGGTTTAAGAGCTACACACGGTGTTTCTGTTTCACATAGATCTCATGGCTCAACAGGCCAAAGACAAGATCCTGGTAAAGTTTTTAAAGGAAAAAAAATGGCTGGTCATATGGGTGACAGAGTTAGAACCATGCTAAATTTAGAGATAATTAAAACTGATTTGGAAAACGAATTATTATATTTAAAAGGCTCAATACCAGGTTCTAAGAACTCAGAAGTATTAGTAAAACAATCAGTTAAAGTTATTAATAAACTTACTATTAAAGAAAAAATTGCTGCCGCTGAAGAGGCTAAAAAAACACCAGATAAAAAGAAAAGATAATGAAAATTGATAAAATAAGTTTAGATGGAAAAAAAGACTCGATTGAAGTTTTAGATAAAATTTTTTCAGCAAAGATAAATAAAAAATTAGTAGATAATGTTTTATATAAAACTAATGCTAACTACAAAGGTAGACACGCTAAAACAAAACAACAGAATGAAATTGCTGGAGCTACTTCAAAAATTTATGCTCAAAAAGGAACTGGTGGAGCACGTCATGCGAGTAGAAAAGCCCCTATATTTGTTGGTGGTGGTGTAGCGCATGGTCCAAAAGGTCAACTAGCTTATAAAAAAAGAAAACTTAACAAAAGTGAAAAAAAATTGAGCGTAGCATCACTAATTACTGAAAAGAATGAACTTAATAATTTATTAATCTTTAGTGATTTTGCTACTGAAATTAAAAAAACTAAAGAAATGCAATCAATCATCAAAAAATTTAATTTAACTCATTCATTAATAATTCTAGATAAGATTTCAAAAGATAAAGTTGAAAAATCAATGAGAAACATACCAAATGTTAAAGTTACTGACGTAAACCACTTTAGCGCCTTTGATATTATTAAATTTAAAAAAGTTGTGTTTACTGAAAGTTCAATAAAAGAACTAGAAAAGAGATATTCTTAAAATGGATAAGATACATTTATATGACAAAATTTTATCACCAATGCTAACTGAAAAGACAACAAATCTTTCTGAGCAAAATAAAATTGTATTTAAAGTTCCAAGAGAAGCTAACAAAACTAATTTAAAAAAAAATATTGAAAAAATTTTTAAAGTAAATGTTATTAAAATTAACATAATCAACAAACAAAACAGAAAAGTTGTTAAACGAGGGAAAAAAGTAAATATTCAAGGATATAAAAAAGCAATTATAACTCTAAAAAAAGGTCAAAGTATCGATCTAACAACAGGAATTTAAATAATGGCATTAAAAACATTTAAACCATATACAAAATCTACTAGAGGAACAGTTCTTGTTGATAGAACGGGTCTATGGAAGGGTAAACCTTTTAAAATGCTTGTTGAGCCTAAAAATTCAATGCGTGGAAGAAATAACAATGGTCATATAACTTCTAGAAATATGTCAGGTGGTGGACATAAGAAAATGTATAGACTTGTAGATTTTTATAGAAAAAAATTTGATGTGCCTGGTACAGTTGAGCGTATCGAGTATGACCCAAACAGATCATGTTATATTATGTTAATTAAGTTTGAAGATGGAACTCATTTTTACTATTTAGCACCTCAAAAAATTAACGTTGGTGATGTTGTTGAAAATGGCTCCTCAAAAGAAATCAAAGTTGGTAATTGTATGCCGTTAAGAGACATTCCAGTTGGTGTAAACGTGCATAACGTTGAATTACAACCAGGTGGTGGTGGAAAAATAGCTAGATCTGCTGGTACCTCTGTGACTATAAGTGGTTTAGATGGTAATTATTCATTGGTTAAAATGACCTCTGGCGAAGTTAGAAGAATAGACTCAAGATGCATGGCAACAATCGGTGTCTTGTCAAATCCAGACCAAAAAAATATTAAGATTGGTAAAGCTGGAAGATCAAGATGGCTAGGTAGAAGACCTCATACAAGAGGAGTTGTAATGAATCCAGTTGATCACCCACACGGCGGTGGTGAAGGTAAGAGTGCTGGTGGTAGACATCCAGTATCTCCAACAGGCCAAGGTGCAAAAGGATTAAAAACAAGAACAAACGCAAGAACAGATAAGTTTATTGTTAAAAAAAGAAACAAAAGAAAGGATACTAAAAAATAATGGCTAGATCAGTATGGAAAGGTCCTTTTGTAGAAGAGAGCTTAATTAAAAAGGTTGAAAAACAAAAATTAGACCCCAAAAAAATGCCAATTAAAACTTGGTCAAGAAAATCAACTATAATTCCTGAATTTATTGGTGTTAGTTTTTTGATTTATAATGGGAAAAAATTTATACCTGTTACCATTTCTGAAGATATGGTTGGACACAAACTTGGTGAATTTTCACCTACAAGAACATTTTTTGGACATACGCCTGCAGATAAAAAAGCAAAACCAGCAACAGCTAAGAAATAAACATGAATAAGAAAAAGAAAATTAATAGAATTAAAGTAGATACGGTTAGATCAGTAAATAACAATATTAGATCTAGTGTGAGAAAACTTAATCCAATTCTTAAAGCAATTGTTGGAAAAAAAGTTGATGTTGCTATTAGAGAATTACAATTTTCTGCAAAAAGAATAACCAGAGAAATTAGGAAAACAGTTTCATCAGCTATTGCTAATGCTGAAAATAACAATCAATATGATATTGATAAGTTAATTGTTAAAGAAGCTTATTGTGGAAAAAAAGTTGTTATGAAAAGATTTAGACCTAGAGCAAAAGGTAGAGCTGCACCAATTTTAAAGCCATATTCAACAATTACAATTATATTATCAGAAGCAAAACAGATGGAGAGTCATGGGACAAAAAGTTAATCCAATAGGTTTTAGACTTGGTGTGAATAGAGGTTGGGACTCCGTTTGGTATGCTAAAAAGAAAGATTTTGGAAATTATCTAATTGAAGATTTTAAAATTAGAGCCTATATCAAAAAAAATGTTGTTAACTCTGGTGTATCAAAAGTAATGATAGAGAGAACTTCAAATAAATGTTTTGTTACAATTTACACCTCAAGACCAGGGTTTGTAATTGGTAAAAAAGGTAGTGATATTGATAAAATTAAAAATAATTTATCTAAACTTACAAGCAATGAAATATCCTTAAATATTAAAGAAATTAAAAAACCTGAAACAAATGCTTTTTTAGTTGCTGAAAATATCGCACAACAACTAGTAAAAAGAATATCATACAGAAGAGCAATGAAGAGAGCCATGCAGTCTTGTATGAGATTGGGTGCCAAAGGAATTAAAGTTGCAATAAGTGGTAGACTTGGTGGTAACGAAATCGCAAGAACAGAATGGTTGAGAGAGGGCAGCATTCCCTCTCATACATTAAGAGCAGATATTGATTATGATGAAGCAGAAGCTTTAACCACATTTGGAATTATTGGAATTAAAGTTTGGATTTACAAAGGCGAAGTTTTTGCAAGAGAATTTAGTCAGGAAACAAATAAAGTTAAACCTAAAGAGGTTAAAGAGTAATTATGTTACAACCAGTAAGGACAAAATATAGAAAAGCTCACAAAGGTAGAATTCATGGAACAGCTACACGTGCAGCGAAAATTAATTATGGATCATTTGCTTTAAAAGCTATGGCTCCTGAAAGAATTATTGGTAAACAAATTGAGGCTGCTAGAGTCGCTTTAACTAGACATATGAAAAGACAAGGACGTGTTTGGACTAGAATTTTTCCGAATATTCCAGTTTCAAAAAAACCTGTTGAAGTAAGAATGGGCAAAGGTAAAGGTGCTCCTGAATATTGGGCATGCAGAGTTAAACCTGGTAGAATTTTGTTTGAAATTGATGGTGTTTCAGAAGCAATTGCAAAAGAAGCTCTTTATAAAGCATCTGCTAAATTACCTATTAAAACTAAGTTTATAAAAAGATTTGCATAATATGAAAAAACAAGAAATTAAAAAATTATCTAAAGACGAAGTTTTAAAAAATATAGATAAATTGAAAAAAGATTTATTTAATTTTCGATTTCAAAGAATTAACTCTGAAATTAAAGACCCATCAAAAATTGGACAAACAAAAAAAACGATTGCAAGGTTAAAAACTATACTAAAAGGAAAATTAAATGCCTAAAAAAATATTAACAGGAGTAGTTACTAGTGATAAACCTAATAAAACTATTACTGTAGCAGTAGAGAGAAAATATTCACATCCTGTGTTAAAAAAAGTAGTTAAAGTAAAAAAAAAATATAATGCGCATGATGAAAATAATAAATTTAAAACTGGAGATAAGGTTTCAATTATTGAATGTAAACCATTTTCAAAAAATAAAAAATTTCAAGTAATGGATGGTTCTAAATGATACAGGTACAAACTGAAATGTTAGTCGCAGACAACACTGGTGCAAAAAGAATTGAATGTATTAAGGTTCTTGGTGGATCAAAACGTAGATATGCTAGTATTGGTGATACAATTGTTGTTGCTGTGAAGGAAGCGATACCTAAGGGTAAAGTTAAAAAAGGTTCTGTACACAAAGCAGTTGTCGTTCGTGTTAAATATGGAATTCATAGAGATGATGGTTCAAAAGTTAAATTTGACAACAATGCAGCAGTTTTAGTTGATGATAAAGGTGAACCGGTTGGAACTAGAATTTTTGGGCCTGTTACAAGAGAATTAAGAAATAGAGGTCAAATGAAAATAATTTCATTAGCTCCAGAGGTATTATAAAATGATTAAAAAAGGCTCTAAAGTAAAAGTATTAACTGGAAGAGATAAAAAAAAAGAAGGTGAGGTTATTGAAATAGATAGACCTAACAACAGAGCAAAAGTTCAAGGAATTAATATAGTGAAAAAACACGTTAAAACTACAAAAGAAAAAAAAGGTGGAATTATTTCGAAAGAAAGTTTTATACATATTTCAAACCTTGCACTTATTGATGTTAAAGAAAAAATTAAAAAAACTGAGGCTAAATAATAATGACACCAAGATTAAAAGAACTTTATTACAAAGAAATTCAACCTGCCTTAAAAGAGCAATTAGGATTTAAAAATACTTTTCAAGGACCAAAACTTGTCAAAGTCGTTATTAATATGGGCCTAGGTCTTGATGGTGCTGATGCTAAAATTATGAAATCTACCGAAGAAGATTTAGGAAAGATCACTGGGCAAAAACCTACAGTTACAAAATTTAAGAAATCTGTTGCTAACTTTAAAACAAGAAAAGGTACAAATGCAGGTTTAAAGGTTACTCTAAGAGGTAATAAAATGTATGAATTTATTGACAGACTAGTTAATATTGCGTTACCAAGAATTAAAGATTTTAGAGGTCTATCTCCCAAAGGTTTTGATAAATTTGGTAATTATACTTTTGGAATTAAAGAACATATAATCTTTCATGAAGTTAATTTTGATAGAATAGATAAAATTAGAGGTCTTGATGTTGTAGTTGTAATTGCTGCTATAAACAAAGATCATAGTTTTGCGCTCCTAGAAAAATTAAATTTTCCATTTATTAAAAAAGGAGACAATTAGAAATGGCTAAAGTAAGCGCAGTTCAAAAAAACGATAAAAGAATTAAACTTTCAGATAGATTGTTTAAAAAAAGATTAGCTTTAAAAAAAATTATCATGGATAAGAAAATTTCTCTTGAAGAAAGATTTAAAGCACAACAAAAATTGTCAAATTTACCTAGAAATTCAGCTAAAAATAGAGTGATGAATAGGTGTCAAATTACTGGAAGACCACATGGTGTTTACAGAAAATTAAAAATATCAAGAATAGCTTTAAGGGACTTAGGATTGCATGGATTAATTCCAGGCATGACGAAGTCGAGCTGGTAGAAAGGAATATATGAGTTTAAGTGACCCAATAGGGGATATGATCGCAAGAATAAAAAATGCTTTAGTGAGAAATCACAAAAAAGTTTCACTGCCTTCTTCTAATTTTAAAGTAAAAATTGCAGATATTTTAAAAAATGAAGGTTTTATTAAAGAATATAAAATTGATACTGAAGATAAAAAACCAGTTTTATCTATAGACCTTAAATATTACTCAGGAAACCCAGTTATTAGCACATTTGAAAGA
>CAJQTH010000009.1 GCA_905618905.1 uncultured Candidatus Pelagibacter sp.
ACTAAAAGAAAAAGAAAAAGAAGCAAAAAAAGAAGCAAAAAAAAAGAAAACCAGAAGTTAAATTAATAAAGCTAAAATAAAATGCTAAATAAAAAAAACATAAATATATCTGTTAAATTAGGTCAAACAATAACTGGTAAAATTAACAGACCAGAAATAATGAATGTATCAGAGCAAAAAGGTAATATCATTAAAGGTAAGTTAATTAAGCCTAAGTCACTTACAGATTTAAAGAAAATTATTTCTATTAAGAAATAATTAAAAAATTAAATCCCTTTATAACCAAACTCTAAACAAGCATCAGTAATTGAATGATAAAAAGATTCTCCAAAACTTCTTAATGTGAATATTCTAACTTTGTCTGGATTGTCATCAACCATATCAATTGTAACAGACATTCCGTTATAAGTTGAATTTAAACAGGTATCTTTTTTTAATTCATTAAAATTAAAGGGACATCCTTTTTTTAATATCTCTTTTGTATTGTTTCCTTCTATTTGAATTATCGCTCTACTATGAGATATATTTGTTATTGCAAAATCTGCTTCTAGTAATTTTTCGTTAATTTCTTTTAGAGTTTCTTTTTTTGAAGAAATTAAAAGCCAGTTATTTGGGCCATTCCATAAAATTCTTGTATTGGTGTTGCAGCTTATATTTAGAGTTTCATTTTTTAAACTAAGATTATCTATTTTGATATTTTCAATGGCTGTTAAGGAGCTCTTATATTTAACTATTTGAATGATTAAAAAGTCTTTTAATTCACTTACTTTTAGCAGCTCATTATCATTTTTTCCCTCATGGTCACCAAATAGTCCTTTGTTATGGGTAGCATTTAATGCAGAAATTGAACTCATGATCTTACCCTTTCACCTTTTGGATCTACGTAGTGTGATGAAACTATCTCCACAGGTATTGTTTTATTTTTTAAAGGTGACATTGCAAATAGTTTTTGTCCTATCATATTTTTTCCATCCTTAAGAATTGCTAATGAAAACGGATTATCGTATTCAACACTCCAACAAGATGCAGAAATATATCCTAATTTAGGATTTGGTATTGGAGCCATTGCATCTTTAACCAAATGAGACCCTTCGGGGATGCTTGTCTTTTTATCAATTGGAACAACGCCTACTACTTTTTGTCTATCATCTGCTATAAATGCCTCTCTATCTAAAGAACGTTTTCCTATAAAGTCTTTCTTTTTACTAACAAGACCTTCTAAAGAGTTATCATAGGGAATGGTTCTGCCATCAAGTTCTGATCCTGCAATGTGGCCCATTTCAATTCTTAGGGTTGATAATGCTTCAGTTCCATAAGGTTGAATTTTAAATTCTTGCCCTACTTCCATTATTTTCTCCCACATGAAGTTTCCATTGTCAGATTCGACATTAACCTCATATGCAAGTTCTCCTGAAAATGAAATTCTAAAAATTCGTGCATGCACTCCAAATAAATCTGCCTCTATATACCCCATAAAAGGTAAGCCTTCGGTTGAAGCGTCAATATTTGGAAATAGTTTTTGTAGTAAATCTCTAGACTTTGGTCCTGCTATTGCAGCTCCTGCCCATTGTTCTGTTGTTGAAACTACATTTACATTTAGCTCTGGCCATACAAGTTGTAAATAATACTCAAGATGAGACAAAACATTTGCAGCTTGCGCAGTTGTTGTTGTCATATGATAATGGTTTTCAGAGATTCTCGTCGTTGTTCCGTCATCCATAACAATTCCATCTTCTCTCAACATCACACCGTACCTTGCTTTACCAACTGGCAACTTTAACCATGCGTTAGTATAAACTCTATTTAGTAGTTCTGCTGCATCAGGTCCTTTAATATCAATTTTACCTAAAGTAGTTACATCACAAACACCCACATTGGCTCTAACATTTTTTGCTTCTCTTTTTGAACCTTCAAATAAAGTTTCTTCTCCAATTTTGTAATATCTTGGTCTCAACCAAACACCTGCATCTACAAACACTGCATTATTTTTTTCATGCCATGAATGTAATGGTGATTTTCTTGTTGGTCTCGAATGCTTTCCTACTTCTCTTCCAACAATTGCACCAATGGTAACTGGTGTGTATGGAGGTCTAAAAGTAGTATGTCCCACTTCTGGTATAATTTTATTTTCTATATTTGAAACTAACTGTAAACCATTGAGATTACTTGTTTTACCTTGATCTGTTGCCATTCCAAGTGTTGTGTATCTTTTTACGTGTTCAATAGATCGATAACCTTCCTTTAATGCAATTTCTATATCCGAAACAGCCACATCATTTTGAAAATCTAAAAATCTTTTATAATTTTTTCCTTTTGGTAATGGAACACACCAAAATTTATCATGAGTTGTTTTATTTTTTTCAACAACAGTAGGGTGTGAAATTTTGTTATCATTTTTAGTTATTTTTTTAGATAACTCATAACCAGCATTAAATGAATCTTTTAAAGTTTCTGCAAGCGTAAATGTTCCCTTTGCTGCTCCTAAAGTAGTTTCACTTTGTTTTGATACGCCAGGCACAAAAGCATCTATATCTTTATTGAAGGTAGTTTTGTTACCCGATTGAGATGCTAAATGTATTGTTGGTGTCCAAAAACCAGATACACAAATACAGTCACAAGTAATATTTTCTAAAGTGCCTAAGTCATTTTTGTTATCTGAAATTTTAGCAATTTCTGCAGCATTCACTTTTTTATATCCTTTGGCCGCAACAACTACATATGAGAATTTAATTTGTATACCTAAATTTTTTGCTTCATCTATTATTTCTGAGTTAGGTTCTTTTCTTGTATCCAATATAATTGGTTCAATTCCATTTTTTTTAAACTCAATTGCAGTTTCATAGCCACTGTCATTATTTGTAAATATTAATGGTTTTTTTCCGACTAACACTCCATACACTTTTAAATATTCTTTTGCTGCAGAGGACAGCATCACACCTGGCGTATCGTTATTTCCAAATACTAAAGGTCTTTCAATTGATCCTGATGAAATTAAAACTTCTTTTGCTCTAATATACCAAAGTCTTTGTTTTGGGTGATATTTTTTTGTCTTAGGCAAGTGATCACTTAATTTTTCTGACATCACTAACATGTTATGATCATAATAACCAAAAACTTGAGATCTATTTTTAACAATAACATTAGGCATTTCTTTCAGTTCAGAAATAATATTTTCTGCCCACTCTTTTCCTGTTTGGTTTCCAATATTAACCTCACTCGTTAATAAAGTTCCACCAAATCTAGGTTTATCTTCTGCTAATATTACTCTTGCTCCATTTTTTGCAGCAGCATATGCGCTTGCTAAACCAGAAGGTCCTGAACCAGCAATTAATAAATCACAGTACTCATATTTGTGTTCGTATCTTTCTTTATCATGTTTGGTTGATGCAACACCGAGCCCAGCTGCTTTTCTTATAATTGGTTCATAAACTTTATACCAAAAACTTTTTGGCCACATAAATGTTTTGTAATAAAATCCAGCTGGAAGAAATACCTTTAAAAAATTATTAATTGCCCCAATATCAAAATTTACACTGGGCCAACAATTAACGCTCGTTGCTTCTAATCCCTCGAAAAGCTCTTGTTCAGTAGTTTTTACATTGGGTTCTGTCTCATTATTTCTATATAATTGAACAATTGCATAAGGTTCATCAACACCAGCACCGAAAAATCCCCTAGGCCTGTGATATTTAAAGCTTCTTCCAATTAAATGAACTCCATTAGCAAGCAGTGCGGATGCTAAAGTATCACCTTCATAACCAAAGTAATTTTTTCCATTAAACTTAAATGAGATTTTTTTGTCTCTATTTATCAATCCAATGTTATCTAGTCTATAATTTTGAGTCATATTAGATATCTTCGTGAGCTTTAGCTGTTTTAAATATTTCATGAGTTGCAGTGTCTCTTTCTACTTTAATCCACTGTCTACATCCTGATATATGCTGCCATAACTCTTTATGTTTTCCTCTTAGACTTTTTCTATTGTAGACAAAATTATTCCAGTCTTGATCTGAAACTTCCTTGTTAAGCTCTGGTCTTTTAACAGTTGCATCGCCACCATATGAGAATTCATTTTGAGATCTCATTCCACAGTGGGGGCATTTAATATGAAGCATTTATGAAATCCATGTTTTAGTTCCAAGTCCTTTTTCATCTAGTAAGTGACCTGTATTAAATCTACTTAAACTATAACCTTCATTTAATTTATGAACTCTATCTTGAGCAATTGTATGAGCAAATGTCCATCCTGAAGCTGGTGTTGCTTTAAATCCACCATAACACCAACCACAGTTTAAATATAATCCTTCAATATGAGTTTTATCTATTATGGGTGAACCATCCATAGACATATCCATTATCCCACCCCAAGTTCTAAGCATTTTTAATTTACTAAGAAACGGCATCATTGCAATTCCTTCTGTTAAAACATGTTGCAGTGTAGGCAGGTTTCCTCTTTGAGCATAACTATTGTATCCATCTAGATCACCTCCCATTACCATTTCACCTTTATCAGATTGACTAATATAAAAATGTCCTGCCCCAAAAGTAACCACACTATCTAACACAGGCTTTACAGGCTCTGTAACGCACGCCTGAAGAAGATGAGTTTCTACCGGTATTGTCATATTTAGTTTTTCAGCTAAAATATTTGTGCTACCTGCAACACATAAACCAATTTTCTTAACTTTAATATCTCCTCGTGAAGTTCTCACTCCTTGAATTTTTCCACCCACAACATCAAAACCTGTTACCTCACAATTTTGAATTATATCTACACCCATTGAATCTGCTTGACGAGCATAACCCCATGCAACAGCATCATGTCTTGCTGTTCCTGCACTTGGCTGCATTAACCCACCAAATATAGGAAATCTTACATTGTCTGAAAAATCTGCCATTGGAATAATTTCTTTTACTTCTTTTCTATTTAAAAGAACTGCATCAATGCCATTTAGGCGCATTGAGTTTCCTCTTCTTGCAAAAACATTCATTTGGGCATCTGAGTGTGCAAGATTAATTATTCCTCTTGGAGAAAACATTACATTGTAATTTAAATCCTGGCTCATCTTTCTCCATAGATCCATTCCAAACTCACTGAACAAAGCATTGTCGTCATGCATATAATTTGATCTAATAATCGTAGTATTTCTTCCCATATTTCCACCACCAAGCCATCCTTTTTCAATGATAGCTACATTCGTAATATTATGTTCTTTTGCGAGATAATATGCGGTAGCTAGCCCATGGCCTCCACCACCAATAATAACAACATCATATTCTTTTTTTGGGGTAGCATCTTTCCACGCTAAGTCCCACTTTTGATGACCCGAGAAAGCATTTTTTATTAGGTTAAATATTGAATATTTTTGCATTAATTAATTTTATCTAAAAAGAATATAAATAGTTATTATTATTTTTATATATAATTTTTATAAGTTTCAAAAATTCATAAAAGAAGATAGTAATTCTTCAAAGAAATTTTAATTTATAGGAGTTTTAGATGAGCGAAGTTAAGTCAGACATTCAAATAGCTAGAGAAGCTAAAATGCAACCTATAAATGATATCTTAGCCAAGATAAATGTACCAGATGAAAGCACAGCTTTTAGTCCAATGGGAAGACACATTGCAAAGATTAATTTAGAATACTTAGACACTTTAAAAGATAAACCAAATGGAAAACTTATATTAGTAACAGCGATCACTCCTACTCCAGCAGGTGAAGGTAAAACTACAACTTCTGTTGGATTAAATGATGGTTTAAATAAAATTGGAAAAAAATCTATTGTTTGTTTAAGAGAACCTAGCCTTGGTCCCTCTTTTGGAATGAAAGGTGGAGCAGCAGGTGGTGGTTATGCTCAAGTAGTTCCAATGGAACAAATTAATTTACATTTTACTGGAGATTTTCATGCAATAACATCAGCTCATAATTTGTTATCAGCCTTAATAGATAACCATATCTATTGGGGAAATAGATTAGAGCATTAAAAATGCATGGTGGTGTAGCAAAAGATGATCTTAAAATAGAAAATGTTGAAGCCTTAAAAAAAGGTTTAGTTAATCTTCAAAGACATGTGGAAAATGTTAAAAAATTTGGTTTACCAGTTGCAGTAGCTGTTAATCATTTTATTAAAGATACAGATAATGAAGTAAAAGCTTTGATAGAATTTTGTGACACTATTGATGTTAAAGCAAGCCTCTGTACCCATTGGGCAAATGGTGGAGAAGGTGCAAAAGAGCTTGCAAGTCATGTTGCTGAATTATGTGAGAAAAATGAGGATAAATTTAAATTCTTATATGAAAGTAAAACTCCTCTATTTAAAAAAATAGAAACAATTGCAAAAGAAATTTATAGAGCAGATGAGGTTATTGCTGATACTAAAATTAGAGATCAATTAAAAAGCTTTGAAGATGCTGGTTACGGAGATTTCCCAATTTGTATTGCAAAAACTCAGTATAGCTTTTCAACAGACCCAAGCTTAAAAGGTGCACCAACAGGACATTCTTTACCAATTAGAGAAATTAAACTCTCTTCAGGAGCAGAGTTTATTGTTGTTATATGCGGTGCTGTTATGACTATGCCTGGACTTCCAAGAGTTCCAGCTGCAGACTCGATTAAGCTAAATAAAGATGGTGAAATTGAAGGTCTGTTTTAAAAATTAGTTACGTATATAATTAAGCCAATTTCTAACTTCACATGTTCTATTATTAAAATCTAATAGTTCATTTTGAGATTTTATGTATGAGATATGGCTTTCATATTCTTCTTCATTTAAAAAATTTTTACTTTTAAACAATCTCTCTTTACGACCACCAATAAGTTTAAGCATCTGAAAATATTCATAATCAGGATGATATTGTAAGCCAATAATTTCAGAGTTTCCTGCATTAAAGCTAACGCCCATTACATTGTTAACTATGTCACTTGATAAAAGAATAGCATTTTTTGGTAGTTCACTTACTTCATCAAAATTAAATGCTGGTGATGTAAAAATTTGTTTTTTATCCTTGTATATAAAATGCTTTTCACCTTCATTGTTAATGATTATGTCTGATGCAATTCCAATATGGGCACCTTTTTTTCCAGGGTTTACCTTGCCTCCCGCTGCTGTTGAGCAAACTTGTAAACCCCAACAAATAGCTAAAATCTTCTTTTTTTGAGTGAAACAATTAGATGCAAAATTAATATGTTTCTTAATTACATCTGTCATATCATTTATTCTCATTGCACCACCAGTAAAGACAATACCATTATATTTACTCATATCTTTTAGAACATTTGTTGTCTCATCATCATGACCTGGATTTATAATTTCTGTATTTGCTGATGGTTCTATCTTTAAAATTAAATTTTTTAAATTATCTGCTGCTGAAGCTCCCGCTGCTTTAATAAAAAACTCACTATCTTCTCTAATATTTCCTTCAACAATTAAAATATTTAAATCACTCATTTAAACAATTCACCCGTCATACTGTGCTGGTACATTATCTTCATATCATCTACAGTTAATTTTTTTGGATTTCCTCCGGTAGATGGATCTGCTAAGGCCATTTTTGATAATCTATCAAGATCAAAATCTTTTTCATCAATCACTTCTGATAATTTATGAGGCATATCTAGTTTTTTTCTTAAATCTAAAACCCAACTAACAAAACCATCAAAAGATCTATCTTTAAGTTCTAAGTAGTCACAAACCTTAATTATCTTATCTTCGATAACGTCTTTGTTAAAAGTTAATACGTAAGGCATAAATATTGCATTAGATAAGCCGTGATGAATATTATTTAAAGCATTTACTGGATGACTTAATGAATGAATTGCCCCTAATCCTTTTTGAAATGCTGTTGATCCCATACTAGCTGCTGTTAACATGTTTTGTCGTGCTTCAATATTTGATCCATTGTTAAATGCTTCAAATAACCATTCATTAATTAATCTCATACCTTCTAAAGCAATTCCATCAGCCATTGGATGATATCCTGGGGCGCAATATGCTTCCAAGTTATGAGCTAGCGCATCCATACCAGTTGCGGCTGTAATCTTTGCAGGTAAACTAAGTGTTAATACTGGATCTAAAATAACTATTGAAGGTAAAAATTTAGGATGAAAAATTATATTTTTTACACCAGTTTCTTCATTTAAGATTACAGAAGCTCGTCCTGTTTCTGATCCTGTTCCAGCAGTTGTTGGTACGGCAATAATCGGCGCAATTTTGTCAGAGTTCGCTTTAGTCCAATTATCACCAACATCTTCAAAATCCCAAATAGGTAAGGTTTGACCTGACATAAATGCAATTGCTTTACCAACATCTAAGCCACTACCCCCTCCAAAAGCTATTACTCCATCACAATTATTTTTATTATAATAATCAGCACCCTCAGTTACATTAGTGCCGGTTGGATTACCCACAACATCTGAATATAATTTAACTGAAATACCACCTTCTTTTAAATTCTCTAGAACATTGATTACAATTTGTGATTTAGCAAGACCACTATCAGTTACTAACAATGGTTTATTAATGTTTAAAGTTTTGCAAGCAATACTTAGATCTTTAATTCTATCCTTTCCAACCCACATTGTTGTTGGATAATTCCAATTTGACTTCATTTGTAGGTCTCTTTTTAATTTTTATTTTTTTTAATTTCTTCTTCACAAAATTTTTTAGCTTCTTTAAGATCTGTAATTTTTGATTTAGATAATTTTTGACTTCCAGCTAGGCAGGCATCGACAGCTCTTTTTAAATTATAATCACTAAAATTTAGAATAACTACCATTCCAAGCACTATAAAAACAAATATTAATATATTTTTTACCATTGAATTTCTAATTTCTTATTTTCACATATAGTGTTTAGCATACTAAACATTAATGGAAAATGTTTAGAATTAAGATCTTGTAAAATTTTAGGTCCTATTTCTAATGCAAGTTGCGCACCCTCGACTGTAATATTTTTCATAAATTTTTCTTTAGCTTCTTTATATAGATATCCTTCACCTAAATATTTTCCCATTAAACTATTTCTTCCCCCTATTGCACTTACATATAAATCGCCTAAACCAGCTAGACCATAAACTGTGTCTGCTCTACCCCCATAGAAAGAAACAAATTCAACCATTTCAGAAATTGATCTATGAATTAATGAGGCTGATGTATTTAAATAATATTTAGATTGAATTTCTTTAGGTGCTTTTGAATTGCTTAATCCTTCAGAAGCTCCAATCAACATTGAATAAATATTTTTAATTGCACCTGATAGCTCAATGCCAGTTAAATCATCTGACACTTCTGTTGAATAATAATTTGTTGATATAATTTTTTTTAATTTTTCTGTTTCTTTAATATCTGGGTTTGCAATAACTGTTCCGGTTCTCATTTTATACGCAAGACCTGCTGCTAAACAAGGTCCTTTGATTGCTGAAATATTTACTTCTCCATGACCTTTTCCCTTGAGAAGTTTTTTAATTTTATCTGAAAGTGTTATTAGTTCATTGCCCTCTATGGCTAAACCTTTTGTTAATAAAATAATGGGAGTATTTTTTTTATAATTTTCTGATATTTGATTAACAAACCATTCAATTCCTACAGAGCTAACTCCAGCAACAATTATATCTACCTCACCTTCAAGTATTGATTGTAATTTTTCAAATTTTTCTACCTTCAATTTTTCCGGTAATTCAATATTTAAGGCAGGGTGAAGATTATTATTTGATTTAATATTGTTTATTAAATCATCTTCTAAATGCGTACCAACAAGTGTTACTTCATTCTGGTTTTCAAGGCATGGCACAGCAAATGCTGACCCCATTGCTCCAGCACCAATAATAATAATTTTTTTCATAATACTGTATTTTTTTATATTAATTTTTAGCATTTTGTTGGTAAAGTACAGTTATAAATTTATTAGAGAGAGGTGATTTTATGACAAAAGTAGCAATTATTGGTGCTGGGCCTTGTGGTTTATCAGCTTTAAGATCCTTTGAACAAGCTGAAAAAAAAGGTGAAAAAATACCTGAAATAGTTTGTTTTGATAAACAAGAAGATTGGGGAGGATTATGGAACTACAGTTGGAGAACAGGTTCCGATCAATACGGTGACCCTGTACCTAATAGTATGTATAGGTATCTTTGGTCAAATGGTCCTAAAGAATGTCTTGAATTTGCTGACTATTCTTTTGATGAACATTTTGGAAAACCTATTCCATCTTTTCCACCTAGAGAAGTTTTATATGATTATATTTTGGGTAGAATAAAAAAAGGTAATTCAAAAAATAAAGTAAAATTTAGTACTACAGTTACTAATGTTGTTTATAATGGTAATAATTTTGAAGTTACTTATCGTGATAAAAAAAAAGCTACTTCTTCAACAGATATTTTTGATTATGTTATTATAGCTAATGGACATTTTTCTGTTCCGTTCATTCCAGAATATCCTGGTATGAAAGCTTTTCCCGGTAGAATAATGCACTCTCATGATTTTAGAGATGCAGAAGAATTTAGAGATAAAAATGTAGTTGTTTTAGGAAGTAGTTACTCTGCAGAAGATGTGGCTCTTCAGTGTCATAAGTATGGAGCAAAAAGTGTGACAATAGCTTATAGGCATAATCCAATGGGATTTAATTGGCCAAAAGGAATGAAAGAAGTTTATCACCTAGATAGACTTGAAGGCAATAAAGCAATTTTTAAAGATGGGTATGTGCAAGAAGCAGATGCTATAATTTTATGTACAGGTTATCTTCATCATTTTCCTTTTTTATCTGAGGATTTAAAATTAAATACAGGAAATAGATTGTATCCACCAAAGTTATATAAAGGTGTGGTTTGGCAGAATAATCACAAATTAATTTACCTAGGCATGCAAGATCAATTTCATACTTTTAATATGTTTGATTGTCAGGCTTGGTTTGCTAGAGATGTTGTAATGGGAAAAATTAAAGTTCCAAGTGATTCAGAGATTGAAAAAGATATAAATAAATGGGTATCGATGGAAGAAAAATTAGAAAGTGCCGATCAAATGATAGATTTTCAAACTGAGTATACAAAAGAACTTCATACTTTATCTGATTATCCAAAAATTGATTTTGAATTGATTAGAAAAACTTTTAAAGAATGGGAACACCATAAAGTAGAAAATATTATGACTTATAGAAATAAGTCTTTTTCTTCACCAGTAACTGGATCAATTGGTCCAAAACATCATACTGATTGGGAAGTTGCAATGGACGATTCTTTAAAAACTTTTTTAGATCAACCAAAATAATGATTTTTTAAACTTGTTGAAGTTTTTCAATAGATCGTTTTCTAAAGTTGAATATTTTAACTAATCTATACCAAGGTGTTTTTTTCTTTGCCCTACCCATGTTCGAATTAGATGATCAAATACTAAACCTATAAAAGCAACACAAAGACCTAGTGTTAGTCCTATACCCGCACCTTTTTTATCAGATATAGCTTTTAAAATATATTGTCCCAAATCCTCCGTTCCAATAAATGCTCCAATAATTACCATAAATAAAGCAAATACAATTGTTTGATTTAAGCCAAGCATCATATGAGGTAGTGCTAAGGGGAATTCTATTTTCAACAACCTTTGTATTTTTGTTACACCTGACATTGAAGCTGCATCATGTAAAGAAGGTGGAACGCTTCTTAATCCTTCAATCGTGTACCTTGTTGCAGGTATAGTTGCGTAAACAACTACTGCAATTAATACCGATGTATCCGTAACTCCAAAAAGCATCATTACTGGAATTAAATATACAAATGAAGGGAATGTTTGAAAAATATCACAAACTCCCAACATAAAATTTGTGGAATGCTTATTCTGAAAACATAAAGTTCCAACAGTAAAACCAATTACACAAGATAGGATAACTCCAAAAGTTGCCATGTATGTAGTAACTAAAGCTCTGTCCCACCATGGACTTAATGCTATAAATAATGTTAATCCTCCAACTACAATAGCTGAACGTATTCCACCAATTATATAACCTGCTCCCATAACTAGAACAAAAGTTGCAACAATAGGCATACGCAAATAAGCAGCTCGCATAGGCTGCAATACATCAACTATCAACCATGTATTAAAAATTTTTAAAGTTTGAAAGAAAGTATCCCAAATCCAATCAACTCCTTTATTCCAAAAATCTGCTGTTGATATTCCTTTGTTGTGAGGAATTTCATATAAATAATTAAAACCTTCTTTAAAATAAAAAGATCCAGCATAAGCAAATATAATTCCAATCAATATTGCACCAGAAAAAAATATTATATTCTTATAACGCTGAAAAAAAGTTAGGTTACCAAAATAATCTATCTGTTTATTTGCCCAAGCTAAAGACAATTTATCTAGCAATATCGCAATCAAACTAATGCACAAACCTGCTTCTAGTGCTAATCCGATGTTAAGCTGATTTAAGGCTAATAATAAATTAAATCCTAAACCTTTAGCACCTATAAAGGCTGAAATGACTGCCATAGAAAAACACACCATGATAACCTGATTCACTCCAATCAAAATGTCTCTTCTTGCAGTTGGGATTAATACTTTAAACATAAGCTGTAAATTATTACATCCACTCATTCTACCAGCTTCGATAACTTCAGGAGATACACCTCTAAGACCTAATAAAGTCAGTAGTATCATTGGTGGAACAGCCACAACCATAGTTATAATTACACCAGCATGATCACCAACTCCAAAAAGAACAATTGCAGGAACTAATACAGCGTATTGAGGCATGGTCTGCATAACTAAAAGTATTGGATATAAAGCTTTTTCAACACGTTTACTTTTGAATGCCGCAATCCCTAAGCCCAAACCAAAAATAAAAGATAGTGGTGCTGCTACCAATATAAAAGAAAGTGTTTGCATCGAAGGTTTCCATTGACCAAAAATAGAAATATAAATCATTACTATAGCAGAAAATAAAGCTAGTCCCTTGCCACTTAATTTATATCCAAGTATTGCCGCTCCCGCTGCAACAATTGTCCAAGGTAACCCTGGTAATTTTGCCCATGAATTTTCACTTATCCAATCCCAACTTGTAAATGCAACAATAGTTTCAACGCCACCTAATAAAATCTCTCTAATTAATTCTATGAGAAATGTTATAAATGAAGTTAAATTTCTTGTTATTTGTAAAACTAAAGGTTGGGTTTTAAATTCTTGAGTATCTTCATTCCAAAATTCTATTGGCATCCAATCATTCATTAAAAAAAATAATGAATCGTTTATCCAGATAGGTAGCCATCCAAGTAAAGGAGGCAATCTCCAAAAAACATCAAATGCGTAGTATCTTACTTCTGCACCAAAGAGCGTGTAAGTGCTTTGATTAGGATCTTTAATGAATTCTGCTTGACCTCTAATAAATTTATAAGTTTCTGGAACATCAATTGCAAAATATAAAGTAAAAAATGCAACCAATAAAAATAGCCATTGAAATAATTTTGGATATTTTTTTAATAATTCCATAGTTTAATCATTACTTTTTTTTCCACCAAAAACTGTACTTATTATTTTTGATGGATGAACAGTGCCAACAATTTGATTATTTTCATCAATTACAGATACTGACTTTTCTTGAGTTAATATTTTTTCAGCTACATTTTCAATTATTTCATTTCTTAAAACTTTTAAATCACTTAAATTTTCATTATTTGGTTTTTCCATTACATCTTCTATTTTTAAAACCTTCTCTCTAGGAACTTCTTCAGTGAATTTTTTTACGTATTCTGTGGCTGGATTTAACACAATGTTAGCTGGTGTATCCAACTGTTCAATTATTCCGTCTTTCATTATTGCGATACGATCAGCAAGTTTTAAAGCCTCATCAAAATCATGTGTAATAAACATAATTGTTTTTTGTAATTTTTCTTGAAGTCTTAAGAATTCATCCTGCATCTCTTTTCTAATTAGTGGGTCTAATGCAGAAAATGGCTCATCTAAAAACCAAATATCAGGCTCAACGGCTAATGATCGTGCAATACCTACTCTTTGCTGCTGTCCACCAGAAAGCTCTCTTGGAAAATAGTTTTCTCTTCCTTCAAGACCAACAAGCTTAACCATTTCCATTGCTTTATTGATGCTATCTTTGGTTTTAATACCTTTAATTTGAAGTGGGAAAGCAATATTTTCAACAACTGTTTTATGAGGAAGCAAAGCAAAACTTTGAAACACCATTCCCATTTTATTTCTTCTAAGTTCAATCAGTTCTTTATTGTTTAATGAAAGTAAATCTTGGCCCTCAATGAAAATTTTTCCTGCAGTTGCATCTGTTAATCTAGAAATACATCTTAATAATGTTGATTTTCCTGAGCCAGATAAACCCATAACAACTAATATTTCTCCTTTTAAAACTTCAAAAGAAGCATTGTTTACACCTACTATACATCCATTTTCTTGGAATGTTTTAGCATCTACATTTCCATTTGCCTCTTGAAGCATTTTTTTGGCATTAGTTCCAAAAATTTTATAAACAGATTCACATTTAATTACTGTATCAGTCATAATATTTTAACAAGCTATACGATATAAAAATAAAAAACACTTTTTATATTATTTGTATTTGTTCTTACCCTCCTTAAAAATTTTTAATAAAGTAAACTCTTGTATCAATTCCAGTACTTAAGAAATTTAAAACCTCTCCACTAACAGTAATTTTTTCATCTACCCCAACATTATTTCCACTCACTGTAAAACCAGCAAAGCATTTATTATTTTCCTTGTTCCACTTAACAAATGTTTCATCAATTTTATTTCCATTAATAGTATAAATGTGATGTGCTCTAAAATTTAAAAAATTGGCACCCATAATTGCACGTTGTGGAATAATCTTTGTTGCTTTACAGACTTTTTCATACTGGTCTGGAGATAATTTATAATGATCAGTTCCATCGTAGAATACTAAGATTCCTGATGGCAGACTTGAAATCAGTTCATTTTGTTTTCTTGTCTCTGCAATTCTTTCTTCTTCTTTTTTCATTTTGGCAATCAGTTCTTCACCCTCACCAAAAATATTATTTAAAATAGCAAAAGAAAAAATTACAATAATTGTTAAGATAATAAGACCTGCGAACTGTCTAACTGGTTCAGATATCTTCATTAATTTTTCTAAATATGTATTTTGTAACATTTTTTAATTATTCTTGTAATTTACCATTTTTCCAAATCCCTATTTTTTCTTTTCCATCAGATCCTGTAAATGCCCCCTCTCCATTCATAAAGCCATTAGCCCATTCCCCGTCATAAGTTGCACCGTTTGGAAAGGTTAAAACACCCTGTCCATTCCACACGCTATTTTTAAATTCACCCTTGTAAATATATCCATTAGGCCAAGTCTCAATTCCTTGCCCCTGTTTTTGCGTACCAATCCAATTCCCCTCATAAGTTGTTTTGTCAGTGTAAGTCCATTTACCAAAACCATCTTTACAATTTCCTTCACAACCCGTCTTTCGAGCTGATACTGTTGTTGCAATTAAACAACTTAAAATTATATAAAGTAAAAACTTTTTCATTTTTTTATTTTAACTACATGAATAAAAAGAAATATTTTTTTCAAAATTATCACTTTTTAAACCTACTGTAATTTCATGAACTAATTCACCTGATTTTCTGTTAATTATACCTGACTCTGAATAATTTTTTTCTTTATCAAAAGCTTTAAACAAAACTACGTCTTTATTTACAATTTTTACCTCAAATTTTGGAGTTTTTGATAAAAACGATGACAGCCCCTTGATCAAAAGTTTTTCTGGTTGTTTTGCATCAATTTCAAATTTATCTAGATTTTGATCATCTAAATCTTTTGCTAAAAAAGTTTGATAATTATACTCTGAGTTCTTAAGTATTTTCTTTTCTAATTCACACACAAAATCAATTTTGATATCTTCTTGTATGTCTATATTTTTTGCAAAAGAAAAATTAAAAGTTAATAAGCTGATGGATATATATAAAAAAAACTTTATCATTTAATTAATAAATTCGTAATTTGAATTTGTGCGAGAGCACCTTATTTAAAAAAATCCCTCCCAACATTGTTGGGAGAGATTTCAATTTATTAACTTTTACCCTTATTTAGTAAAAGCTTGCCAAACACTCTTATTGTCAGCTAACCATTTTTTAGCCGCATCTTCATGAGTCATTTTATCAAGGTCAACTAAAGCTGCCATTGCACCGATATGACTTGTAGAGAATGACATTTTTTTAAATGCTCCTGCTGCTGCTGGATGAGTTTTTGGAAAATCTGCATTTACAGCTTTTTTCAAATAACCATCTGGCGAACCACATTTTCCATCACCACCATCTTCTGGTCTGCAACCAGCTGAATATGGAGGGAAGTCTATAAAAGTAAAACCAGCACCATCTGTAAAGTTTGGTGTCCAGTTGAATATTATAGTTCCTCTTCCTTCTTTTTCAGCAGATTTAAGCTCAGCCCAAAGTGCGTCTGCACTTCCAGCAAATTTAACAGTCCAAAGATCTCCAAGCCCTAAAGCATCAACTCTCTGTGGTATTAAATCTCCATGCCAACTTTGTGGTCCTTCTAACATTCGTCCTTTTCCACCTGAATCAGGTGTTGTAAAGTTTTTAGCACAAGCTGGATTTTTTAATGCTGTCCAATCTGGAAGACCAGGACATAATCCTTTTTCAACAACCCAGTTTGGATATCCCATATCTTCAAGAGTTCTAGCTTCATGATCTCCCCAGTCTACTAAACCACCTTTGTCTAGTGCTGTTGTAAATGATTTACCAAACGCAGATTCCCACACTTCGTGAGATAAACTTACATCACCAATACGAATTGCTTCATAAACGGCTTGTGAGTCTGTGTTTACATATTTTACATTGTTTCCCATACTTTCAAAAATTCCACCAATAACGTGAGCCATTACAATTTGGCTTGACCAGTTATGAGTTGGAATAACGATAGGTTTTTTACTATCTGCAGCGTTAGAAACTCCAGCAAAACTTACAGCTGAAATTACTAAGGCAGATATTAATGATATTATCTTTTTCATTATATTCTCTCTCCTTAATATTAATGTTTAAGTAAGCATGTTCTCATTTATTAAATTTATAGTCAATGCCTCCTGATTATATTATGCTAACCCTCAATTATTTAAATTTACACTGGCAATGCTACATACTAGTAAAGATATTAAAAATCCTGGTTTAAGAACTTTACCATCTGGAGTTGAAAGATATTATGTAAAGGGTGGCGGCCTCTCAGTTATAGAAGTTTTACCAGATGACAAAATAAAAATCATAAATGAAGAAGGAAGGCAAATTTGTGAAATAATTGTTTTTAATTCAAAAGGCAAATCTGATTTATCAATTCTAAATTTAAAGGAAAATGCAAATGCTGACTTTTCAAAAAGAGCTATTGCTAATGATGAAAAAATTTCAAAACTATTTAAAAAAAAAAAATTAGATCTTAGTAAAGCAAAATCATCAATTATTTTTAATGAAGATTGTTTAATGGGAGAAAAGATTACCTTAACCTCTAAAGACAAATGTATAGTGATGATTGCTGCGCCAGGGAATGCAATGAATGTTCATGAACAAAATCCACCAACAGATTTAACCGTATTTTTAAGCAAAGCTAAATTTATAGAAACTGATGAGCAGTTTATTTTACCAGAACCTCTTAATGATCCAATAATTGAGCAACTTATAAAAAGAAGAACTGCCGAAACATATGAGGTAAAAGCTGGAGAATATATTCAGATAATTGATCCAGGTGGAAGACAATGTTCTGATTTTTTAGCTTTTGATACACAAAAGTTAAATGATGGTATTGAGAGTATTATTGATGATAAAGCAACACGAACCTTTATGGGTGGTGCTTACCCTGGGCCCGGTTTGTTTTCAAAGTTTTATGATGGTGATCATGAAGCAATGATTGAAGTTGTAAGAGATACAGTTGGAAGACATGATACTTTTAATCTTGCTTGCACCTCAAAATATTATGAGGATATGGGTTATATGGGTCATATTAATTGTACTGACAATTTTAATAATAAATTAGATAAATATGACATCAATTCTAGGAAAAGTTGGTCTGCAATAAATCTTTTTTTCAATACTGCAATTGATGCCAATAATGTTGCATCTTTTGATGAACCTTGGTCAAGACCTGGAGATTATGTTTTGTTTAGAGCTTTAAAAGATTTAACCTGCATATCGTCTGCTTGTCCTTGTGATGTTGATGGTGCAAATGGCTGGAATCCGACTGATATTTTTGTTAGGACTTATTCAAAAGAAAAAAAATATTCAAAAGCAATAGCATTTAGAATGAAAACAGACTCAGAGCCCAAACTAACTCAAGAAACAGGTTTCCATAAAAAAACTTCAGAACTGACAAGAAATTTTGTTGAGTATAAAGGTTTTTGGCTTGCTAACAATTTTACGAATTCAGGAACTATAAAAGAATATACGGCTTGTAGAGAAAGTGTGATTGCAACTGACCTTTCACCTTTAAGAAAGTTTGAAATTCTTGGACCCGATGCAGAAAATTTAATGCAATACACATTAACTAGAAATGTTAAGAAATTATCCGTTGGTCAGGTAGTGTATTCAGCAATGTGTTATGAAAATGGATGTATGCTAGATGATGGAACGTTATTTAAGTTAGGACAAGATAATTTTAGATGGATAGGTGGAGATGAATACAGTGGTGAATGGTTAAAGGAACAGGCAAAAAAGAAAAATTATAAAGTTTGGATAAAATCTGCAACAGATCATATTCATAACATTGCAGTGCAAGGTCCTAATAGTAGAAAAATTTTAGAAAAATTTGTTTGGACACCTCCAATACAGCCTAACATTACTGAGCTTGAATGGTTTAGATTTACGATTGCAAGAATAGATCATGAAACAGGGACTCCTATTATAATTTCAAGAACGGGTTACACTGGTGAACTTGGTTATGAAATATGGTGTCATCCAAAAGATGCTGCTGAAGTTTGGGATAAAGTTTGGGAAGCTGGTAAAGAATTTAATATTACTCCTTTAGGGTTGGAGGCGCTTGATATGGTTCGTATTGAAGCTGGTCTTATTTTCTATGGTTATGAATTTGATGATCAAACAGACCCTTTTGAAGCAGGAATTGGATTTACAGTTCCGCTTAAAACTAAAGAAGATGATTTTATAGGTAAAGAGGAATTAATTAAAAGAAAAGCAAACCCACAAAAGAAATTAGTTGGCTTAGAATTAGGTGGTCACGAACCTGCAGCTCATGGTGATAATGCTTATATAGGTCGAGGTCAAGTTGGTGTAGTAACTAGTGGAATGTTGTCTCCTAAACTAGCAAAAAATATTGCGCTATGCAGAATTGATGTTAAGTATTCTGAAATTGGAACTGAAGTAGAAATAGGAAAGATTGATGGTCATCAAAAAAGAATTATTGCTACAGTGGTGCCTTTTCCTTTCTATGATCCAACTAAATCTAAAGTCAGAGCTTAAATAATATGACAGATGAAAAAAAAAGTCTTTTAGACTTCTGGGAGGATCAAGTTAAGCAATCCCACACTTCAAGTAATTATTATTTTAGAAAGTCACCTTCTCATTATCATTTGATGTTGTTAGTAATGCATGCATATAAGGTTGATGAAAAGCTTTCGGTAGAAGAATTAAAAACAAGACTTTTTAAAACTTCCAGACCAAAAGCGGCTTTAATAATTAATGAAGCGTGTATAAAGGGATTCTTCTTTTTAGAAAAAACTTCAACTGATCAGCGAATAAAAAATATTAGGCCAAGTGAATCTTTTATTAATGAATTTAATGAATACTTACTCAGACTAAAAAACATAAGCTATTAAAGGTTTATTTAAGAACGTCACACTTAATTACTATTTTATATATATATATTTTTGTTATAAAAATAATCCTATTAATTGTTTTTAAGAAGAATAATCTTTTCTCATGTCAACTCTACCAACTAAAGCTAAAGTAGTAATTATCGGTGGCGGAATTCATGGGTTAAGTACAGCATGGAAACTTTCTGAAACTTATAAAAATCCAGGTGATATTGTAATCTTGGAAAAAAAAGATACGGCAGCAGGTGCAAGCGGAATAGCTTGTGGTGTTATAAGAAATAATTATTTCCAACCAGCTATGAGAGAATTAATGGCTCACTCTGTTTCAGTGTGGGAAAGTGATCCTAAAGCTTGGAATTACAATGCAGTAGGATATTTGCAAATTTCTCCAGAAGTTATGCATGAAGATGTTGCTACAATTTATGAACAGCAAAAAGCTATTGGATATGAATCAGAATTTATTGAAGGTGAAAAAGAATGTACTAAATATATGAAGGGTATGTTTGATGATTGGCAGGCACAAGGCATAACATCTGTACTTCATGAAAAAAAAGGTGGATATGCTTTTAATAAAGATTCAGTAAAAGCTCTTGAAAGTAAATCTGTTATAAATGGAGTTAATATAGTTAAGGGTGTAACAGTTACAGGATTTAAAAAAGGAAGTACTGGTAAAGCGGTTGCAGGTGTTGAAACAGATAAGGGACTTATTGAGTGTGAACAAGTCGTTGTTGGTGCTGGTCCTTGGGTTAGAGATTTTTGGAATATGTTAGAACTTCCAAAATTTGCTAATATTAAAGGGCAAGATGGAAAGTTCCATAAAGAAGATATGTGGAAATACTGGATGTTACAAGAAGGTGTTATCGGTGTTGATAAAGATTTTTTAAAAATGAATGATGGTGGTCAACCTCCGGTAATGCATGTCGACTCAACTGCTCCATTATACTCAGACACAACCAAAAAATTACTTACAGAAGAACTTTGGGGAATTTATTACAAGCCAGATATTGAAGGTCTTGGTGTGCAGGGTGGGACATCTCCTTACATAGTTGATAAACATTTTGATGAAATAAATATTGATCCTTACGGACTTGACTCTCCTGAATTTCAAACAACAGAAGCTTTTAATGATATGTGGTGTTCGGCTTTAGCACATTGTCAAAAAAGATTTGAAGGTAAAACAAATTTATATAGAAAAGGACCATCAGGTGGTCTTGGATGTATGACTCCAGATAACTTTCCAATCTTTGATAGATTTTTAGAAAATGTTTATATGATAGCTGATGCTAACCATGGTTATAAAATGATTGGTGTTGGCGAGCTTGTTGCAAAAGAAATTCTTGGAACTGAAAGTGAATTATTAAAACCTTTCAGATTTGATCGTTATGAAAAAGGTGAACTTCACCCTACTTCAAATAGTCCATTTCCATGGAGCTAAGCTCGTAGCTATAAAATTAAATTATATAAATTTTAAATCAAAAATAATTTTTTTTACACAACTTATGCACGTAATTAACTCATTCTAGTTATACAAATTATATATATTTATTATAATCAAGATACCTAGACACTAATATATTTTTCAGTTACGGTTCGATAAATAAAAATTCATTAGAGGGAGAGATAATGACTGATCTAGACAAGCACGTTGCACAACCAGGAAGAGACAAATTAGTAAAGCAAGTTAGAGCTAAAATTAATGAACTAGGTGTCGAATATATTTATTTTCAATTTATCTCTGTAACTGGAAGAGTTGTTGGAAAAGGTATTCCTACTGATCACTGGGAAAGGACTTGTGAGAAAGGCTTTCAATTAGTTTATGGAGCAACAGCAAACTTATTTGTTGATCGTCATGGAGATTATATTGGTTATGGCCCAGAAGCAAAAGAGCTAGTTGGCATACCTGATCCTGAAACTTTTTGTCAGCTTCCTTGGGATAAAAAAGTTGCAAGAGTATTTGTTACTTGTTTTAGAAATAGAGAAGAAAGAGATAATCCAGGTGCACATTTAACTTCAGATTGTCGTGGAAATTTAAGAATACATGCTCAAGAATTTAAAAAGAAACATGGCTACCAATTAAGAGTTGGGACTGAGCCAGAAATGATGTGGTTAACTAAAAATGAAGATGGTTCACCTACTGGTAAAGGTTTTTCAAAGCCTTATTGCTATCATATAGATCAATTTGAATCTCTGAGACCAGTTTTTATGCAGGTATTTAAGTACGCTAGAGCTATGGGTTTTGATATGATTCAAGGTGATCATGAAGATGCACCAGGACAATTAGAATTAAACTGGATGTACGATGATGTTTTGAGAAATGCAGATAGACTTTCTACTTACAGACAAATTTGTGCACAAGTAGCTAGAGAGTTTAATTTGATAGCTTGTTTTATGACAAAACCTTTTATGGGTGTGTCAGCAAGTGGTTGTCACACGAACATGTCTTTATGGACAGGTGGAAAAGATAAAGTTAATAAACTATCTCATAAATCTTTACCAGGAATGGATGAGGTATTTACTTACGTTGAGGGTGGAACAAATACTTTTATGCCTGACACTAAAGATATTCAATTACCAGGTAAAATTGGATTGAAAGCTATTGGTGGTGTGATGAAACATTTGGGAGCATTAACTGCAATTGGTTCGTCTACTGTAAACTCATACAGAAGACTATGGGACACAGGATTTTGGGCGCCTGTTTATGCTGACTGGGGATTTCAAAATAGAACTTGTGGATTAAGAGTGTCTGCACCGGGAAGATTTGAATATCGTTCAGTTGATTCAATGCACAATCCATACTTGATGGGTTCAGGATTGTTAAAATGTTTTGATGATGGAATAACAAATAACATTGACCCAGGAAAGCCCGAGTCTAGAAGTATGTATGAAGCTCAAGCTGCTGGAAAAATAGTTAAAAAATTACCAATGAGTCTCGGTGAGGCTTTAAATCGTTTGGCAGAAGATGAGGTTATAAAATCAGCTATGCCGGATGAAATGTATAAAGTTTTCCATTGGTATAAAAATGATGAATGGGAAAAATTTTTAGGCGCAACAACTCAATGGGATCTAGATACTTATCTGGATTGTCTACCGTAATCTTAATTATAAATAAAGGGAGAGAAATATGTGTGGTATCGCAGGTTTAATTCATAGAGGAAAATCCTCCAATGTAGGAAGTGAACTACAGGGGATGTTACAAGCATTAAAGCATAGGGGGGAAGATTCTACCGGTTATGCTTTGTATGGTGATACAGATGGTAAAAATTTTATCATGCGTTTTAAAGTAGGTGAAAATGTAGGTGAAGGAAGTTCTTCAATAATGGAAGATGTTTCGGTTTACGATGCAAGAAAAAAAATAGTTGATCAATACCTCTCAGAATTAGGTGCAAAAATAGTTAAAGAAGAAAGAGTTCTACCCTATTCTTTAAGATATGAACTTGCTTACGATGCAAAAGATCTATTAGAGTTTTCACAAAAAATTGAAAGCATTCCAGGTGTTGAAATTCTTTCAATGGGAAAGTCTTTAGAGGTAATTAAAGATCTAGGTAATGCTCAAATGGTTTGTGACAGATACAGTTTAGATAAAGTAGTTGGAACTCACGCAATTGGTCATGCTAGAATGGCTACTGAATCTGGTGTTGACATTAAGTCTGCTCACCCTTTTTGGGGTTATCCTTTTAGTGATGTTTCTGTGGTTCATAACGGTCAATTAACTAATTATTGGAACAACAGAAGATTACTTGAGAATAAAGGGATGAGATTTATGTCTGAATGTGATTCAGAGTTAATCGCTGTTTATATTGCCCAAAAAATGAGAGAAGGAGCATCTCTTGAAGAAGGTATGAAAGCTTCTTTAACAGGTCTTGATGGTGTGTTTACATATTTTGTAGCCACCAAAGATTCTTTGGGAATGGCAAAAGATACTATGGCTGCAAAACCTTTGGTTCTTTATGAATCAGACGATCTAGTAGCAATGGGTTCAGAAGAAATAGCAATCAGATCAGTTCTACCACAAGAGATAGACACATATGATCCATATGATGGAGAGGTAAAAGTATGGCAAATTTAAAGACTACAGCAAAGAAAACAAAGTCACAATCAATGGGTATGCACTCAGAAGTTTTGACTGGAAGAACTCAACAAAAGTTTTTTAATCCTGATGAAGGTGAAAATCTTTATTATTTTGGCACTTACGATGTTGATTTTAATAAAAGAACAGAGCTGGATGTTAAAGAAATGACAGCTGCTGATGCCAATAAAGAAATTGATAACTTAATGAGCCAAGGTTTTGGAACAATCGTGATTAAAAACCCTCAAGGAAAACACAGTTTAGGTGTTGGTATTTTAAATAAACTAAATTTAATTTTTGAAGGAAGTTTGGGCTATTTTGGTATGGGATCTTGTGACGGACCTACTGTAAGAATTAATGGTAGAGTTGGTTGGTCTTGTGCAGAAAACTTAATGGCTGGAAAAGTTGTTATAGAAAAAAATGCTGGCTCTTGTTTTGGTGCAGCTATTAGAGGTGGAGACTTAATTTGTAAAGGTAGTGTTGGTGCTAGAACTGGTATCGATATGAAGGGTGGAACTATTATTGTTGGTGGTGATGCTGGGGCTTTTACAGGTTTCATGATGCAAAGAGGAAGAATAATTATTTTAGGTGATGTTGGAATAAATTTAGGAGATTCTATGTATGATGGAACAATTTTCATTGGTGGAAAAATTGGTTCTTTTGGAAGTGATGCAATTCCTGCTGATCTAACTGATACAGACCAAGACTGGTTAAAAAGAAAATTGAAAGTTGCAGAGATTGGTGAAAAATTTGACGTCAGTAAAATGACAAAAATAGTCGCAGGGAAAAAACTTTGGAACTATGATAATCTAGAACCTCATGAAAAGAAAGGAGCTATATAATGGCTAAAAAGAAAACTAAAAAAAATGAAAAAAAATTAAAAAAAGTAAGCAGCAATGTTGGTGGAAAAGCTGACGTTCACGTACCTGAAGAAGGAAAAAGAAATAAAAGTTTATTAGGTCACAATGCTATTTTTACTCCTGAAGTTATAGACGATATTCATATTAAAGCTCAGCTTGGAAGATACAGAATGCGTGGAATGGCATTAATGAAAAAAATTCCTACATTTGATGATTTAGTTTTCTTACCTGGTACTCTTACAAGATTTGTAATCGAAGGTTACAGAGAAAAATGTGAAACAAAGACTATAATCGGACCAAATTGCGAAAACCCAATTGAACTAGATATACCAGTATATATTACAGGTATGAGTTTTGGAGCACTTTCTTATGAAGCAAAAACTGCTTTAGCAAGAGGAGCAACCATGGCTGGGAGCGCTACATGCTCAGGTGAAGGTGGAATGATCCCAGATGAAAGAAGATATTCTGAAAAGTGGTATTACCAATGTATTCAATCAAGATATGGTTTTAATCCTCATCACGCTCAACTTGCTGATGCAATTGAAGTATTTATTGGACAAGGACAAAAAGTTGGAATGGGTGGACACTTAATGGGTCAAAAGGTTACTGACCAAGTTGCAGAAATGAGATCCCTACCCTCTGGTATTGATCAAAGATCTCCAGCAAGACATCCTGACTGGTTAGGTCCGGATGATTTAGCTTTAAAAGTTGAAGAGTTAAGACAGTTAACAAAAAATAAAGTGCCAATTCAATTAAAACTAGGTGCATCAAAAGTTTATGATGATGTTCGTATGGCTGCAAAATGTAACCCTGACTCAATCTTTTTAGATGGGATGGAAGGTTCGACTGGAGCAGGCCCTCATATAGCTGCTGCAAATACTGGTATTCCTGGTATTGCTGCAATCAGAGAAGCAAGAAGAGCTATTGATGATGTTGGTAAAACTGGTCAAGTAACTTTAATTTATGCTGGTGGTGTTAGAGATGGTGCTGATATGGCAAAAGCTTTGGCGTTAGGTGCTGATGCAATAGCAATTGGAACTGGTGCTTTAATAGCGTTGAACTGTAACAAAGATATTCCAGAAGCAAACTTTGAAAAAGAGATGGGTGTTAAAGCTGGTGATTGTTATCACTGCCATACTGGACGTTGTCCAGTAGGTGTTGCAACACAAGACCCTAAATTAAGAGCTAGATTAAATCCTGATGATGCTGCATTAAGAGTTTATAATTACCTTCATGCAATGACATTAGAAGCTCAGCTTTTAGCAAGAGCTTGTGGTAAAACTAATATTCACTCTTTAGAGCCTGAAGATTTAGCTGCATTAACAATGGAAGCATCTGCATTAGCAAAAGTTCCAATGACTGGAACCAACTATACTGTTGGTGTTGATAATTATCATAAAATATAAGGATCAAAAATGATTAAAAAAAAAGTAAAAGCAAAAGTTAAAAAAGAAAAAAAACTTAAACTAGGTACTTTTAAAGAGACTGCTAGAGAAAAGCTAATTGGTCAACATATTGGATATAGATATGATGTTAACTTATTGCCTGATTATAAAAAGATTACTCCATTCTTAAAAAAATATGTAGAAGCTATGGGGTGGGATGATCTTAACTGGTTAGAAGATGTTCATATGGGTTATGAAGAAGATAGACCTGCTGTATTTTGCAGAAATGCAAATGGTTGGGTTACAATTCCAAAATCAATTAAATTACCTAACAATCAACAAGACAGAGATATGATTGCAAGAGAGCTTTTAGTTAAGTTTCAAATGTCTTCAAAACACCCTCTTGTTGATTTGAAAAAAGCATACTTAAAATTCTAATCTCTCCCTTATAAGTTGATAAATTCTTAATTCCCCACGTTTTTATGGGTTTTTTTAAGCACTGTTTAGTTTGTCACATACACATAAATTTTATAGGCTACCTTAAACTAATAAGGAGAGAGAGATTATGACTGACCAATTAGGTGCTCTTACAGTTATATTTACAGAGTTTTATTACTGGGTAACAGTAGTACTGATGTTTTTAATTCACGTCGGTTTCTGTATGTATGAAGTTGGAGCTTCACGTTATAAACATCACCAACATACTTTAATGAAAAATACTATGGTAATACCGTTAGTAACGGTAACTTGGTTTTTCTTTGGCTGGTGGATTTACTGGGCGTTCCCAACAGGACCGGGAATTGCACCCTCAATAATGAATGAGAGTACAGCATTAATTACTGATGAAAGTACTTTTAGTGCAAAATGGTATGTAGCAAATACTGAATTTATGGCGGTTAACTTAGGTGACCGTATAAGTGGAGTATTCTGGGCTGCATTCTTACTATTTTCATGGACAGCTGCCTCTATCGTTTCAGGAGCAATCATTGAAAGAATTACAACTTTTGCATTTGGTATTTTAGCAATTGCAATAGGTTCGTGTTTCTGGGTAATTGATGCTGCTTGGGGATGGCACTTTGATGGATGGATGCTTAAAATTTTAGGATATCATGACGCTTATGCATCAGGAGTAATTCACGCAATTGCAGGTGGATTTGCTTTAGGTGTTCTAATCGTTTTAGGACCTAGAATTGGAAAATTCTCATCAAGTGGTGAACCAAGAAATATAGGACCAAGAAACCCATGGCTAGTTACAGTTGGATTATTTTTAATCTATACTGGTTTCTGGGGATTTTATGCGGCATGTAATATACCGATATTTGATCTTGGACCTGAGTATGGAATGGAAGGTGTAACGTACTGGACAGCAACAAACATATATGTAACCCCAACCACACTGAGTGGAATAACCTATAACTTCTTGATGTCATTATCAGGTGGGTTATTGGCTGGATACGTGGTCGCCAAAGGTGATCCTTTCTGGACTTACTCAAGTGGACTGGCTGGTATCATCTGTGCATCTGCAGGTAATGATTTGTATCACCCGATACAAGCAATGCTTATTGGTGCGATCGGTGTTGTTATAGCGTACAAAATGCATTACTGGGTTGAACGTAAGTTCAAAATTGATGATGCAGTTGGTGCAGTAGCAGTACATGGTTATGCAGGAGTTGTTGGTCTTATAATTTGTGGATTTGTTTTAAATGGTTACCCAGCATCTGGATATAATGTTGGAGCTATGTGGGACGGATCAACTTATGCATCAATCAATCCACTTGGTCAATTCCTTGGAGCAATTATAATGTTCGGAGTTCTTGGAATGTTACCAGGCTACGTTATTGCTAGAATACTAAGCGCTTTTGGTAAATTAAGAATACCGCGTGAAGTTGAAATAGCAGGACTAGACTATGAAATAATGGAGGACGATAGAGAAGCTGAAAAAGCAGTCGCCTCTTCAACTAGGTAAAGGAGAAAAAATATGGCTACAGTTACAAACTGGATAGATCATTTAAGTGCAAAAGAAGTTGTCGGAGCAGTTTATCCGGGGGCCGGATCCACTGAAACTTTACTAGTTATTCTTGGTGTAGTTTTTTGGATTGGCTGGCATGTTTTAACTGCTAGATCTGAGAGTGAAAAACTTTCAAGATTAGCAAGAAAAAGACATGGCGCTAATGATCATAAGAGCAATATTACCGACTGGTAATATTAACTAAAGATTTGGGCGCTACTTAATTGTGGCGCCCTTTTTTTTTACAAAATTATACAATCATGGATAGAAATAATAACGAAGATCACAGACCAAGTAAGATGAGAGGTGTCGTTTTTCCAAAAGCAAAGTATGGAGTGATGGCGGCTATTATCATCATTGTAGTAGGAAATATTTTCTACTATAAAGATTTTCTACTGTCTTTAATAAAATAAACTTAAAAAAATTTATGTGTGGAATTGTTGGCATCTACTTAAAAACTAAAAAATTTGAAAAAAATTTAGGAAAGATGCTATCTGGCATGATTAATAATATGGAATCTCGTGGACCAGACAGTGCTGGCTTTGCTATCTACAAAGATGAAGCTAAAAAGGTTTATAAATTTTCTTTATGCATTAATGACTTAAACTTTAATAAATTTAAAAAAGAAATATCTAAAAAACTTAAAAAAGCTAAACTTACTCAAATCTCAGACCATGTAATTCTAAAAACTCTAGAGCAGCCAAAAAAAGTAATTGAAATAATTAATTCTAATTTTCCTAAAGTATCTATAGTTGGGTATGGGCGATCAATAGAAATATTCAAACAAGTTGGCAACCCTAAAGATGTAGCAAAAAAATTTAAATTAGATAGTTTTAGTGGTACTCATGGAATAGGTCATACAAGAATGGCTACCGAAAGTGCAATCACTACAGATGGATCACACCCCTACTCTACCGGAGAGGATGAATGTTTGGTTCATAATGGATCGTTATCAAATCATAACAATTTAAGAAGAGAGCTTACTAAAAAAGGTAATGTCTTTAACTCTGAAAATGACACTGAAGTTGCAGCAGGATATGTTTCTAACAGTTTATCAAATAATAAATCTTTAAAGGATACACTTACATCGGGTCTTAAAGATTTAGATGGTTTTTATACTTTTATTGCAGGAACTAGAAAAGGTTTTGCAGTTGTTAGGGATGAAATAGCATGTAAACCTGCAGTAATAGCAGAAACAAAAAACTATGTTGCAATAGCATCAGAATTTCAAGCCATGGCACATTTACCAGATGTAAATAGTGCAAAAATTTTTGAACCTGAGCCTGGTATTGTTTACTCGTGGGGAAATTAATGAAATTAGATTTAAAAAAAAAGAAATTAAGAGAAATTAATAATACTTTACAAAATTTAGATAATAAAAAAAATGATAGAGATTTTGTGATTATAAATCCTGAGGGAAGCCATGCATTATGTGCTGGATTAGACCAAGAAATGAAAGTTTTAATCAAAGGCCATGTTGGCTATTATTGTGCAGGTATGAACCAAAAAGCACATATAACAATAGATGGAAATGTTGGAACAGGTGTTGCTGAAAATATGATGTCTGGAACAGTACATGTTAAAGGTAATGCTTCACAATCTGCAGGTGCTACTGCTCATGGTGGATTACTTGTAATTGATGGAGATGCTAGTTCAAGATGTGGTATTTCAATGAAAGGAGTTGATATTGTGGTTAAAGGTTCGGTTGGTCATATGTCTGCATTTATGGCTCAATCTGGAACAATGTTAGTTTGTGGTGATGCTGGTGAAGCTTTGGGTGATAGTCTTTATGAAACAGATATTTTTGTTAAAGGATCAGTTAAATCCTTGGGTGCAGATTGCATAGAAAAAAAAATAGAAAAGAAGCATTTAAATAAAATTTCAGCTCTTTTAAAAAAAAGTGAAATAAAAAATATTAAACCAGATAGTTTTAAGAGGTATGGTTCAGCACGAAAACTTTATAACTTTAATATTGATAACGTATCAAGCTATTAATAATGTCAGATAATAAAAAAACTCATCCTCGTATATCATGGACTTTTGATGAGTATACAAATTCAGAAATAAGACGAGCAGCAGCAACAGGAATTTATGATATCAGGGGTGGTGGTTCAAAAAGAAAACTTCCTCACTTTGATGATTTACTTTTTCTTGGTGCTTCAATGTCTAGATACCCTTTAGAAGGATATAGAGAAACCTGTAGTACAAAGGTAACTTTAGGAACACGTTATGCAAAAAAACCATTAGAACTAGATATTCCTATTACAATTGCAGGAATGAGCTTTGGTGCATTATCAGGTAGAGCCAAAGAAGCTTTGGGACGTGGGGCAAGTATGGCTGGTACATCAACAACTACTGGTGATGGTGGAATGACACCAGAAGAAAGAGGACAGTCTAAGAATTTAGTCTATCAACTCTTACCTTCTAGGTATGGTATGAATCCAAATGACCTTAGAAAAGCAGATGCTATTGAAATTGTTATAGGACAAGGTGCTAAACCTGGGGGTGGTGGAATGCTTTTGGGTCAAAAAATTAGTGATCGAGTTGCTGAAATGAGAACTTTGCCCAAGGGTATAGATCAAAGATCTGCATGTAGACATCCTGACTGGACAGGTCCTGATGATTTAAAAATCAAGATCTTAGAAATAAGAGAAATCACAGGCTGGAAAGTTCCAATATTCATTAAAATTGCAGGAGCAAGACCTTATTATGATACGGCTCTTGCTGTAAAAGCTGGAGCTGACGTTGTTGTTTTAGATGGAATGCAAGGTGGAACTGCTGCTACTCAAGAAGTATTTATAGAGAATGTAGGTCAACCTACTTTAGCGTGTATTAGACCTGCCGTAGATGCACTTCAAGATTTAGACCAACATAGAAAAGTTCAGTTAATTATATCTGGTGGAATTAGAAATGGTGCTGATGTTGCTAAGGCAATGGCTCTTGGAGCAGATGCAGTTTCAATTGGTTCTGCTGCAATGATTGCTTTGGGGGATAATGATCCTAAGTGGGAGAAAGACTATAATAAATTAGGAACTACTGCAGGAGCTTACGATGATTGGCATGAGGGAAATGATCCAGCAGGAATTACAACTCAAAAACCTGAACTGATGAAACGCTTTGATCCTATTGCTGGTGGACGACGTTTATCAAATTATTTAAAGGTAATGACACTTGAAGCACAAACAATAGCTAGAGCTTCTGGTAAAAATGATTTACATAACTTAGAACCTGAAGATTTATGTGCACTTACAGTTGAATCTGCTGCTATGGCCAGAGTTCCACTAGCAGGAACTAGCTGGATACCAGGATTAAAAGATAAAAAATAGTATTGTTAAGATTAATTAACAGTTGTAAATTAAATAATAAACATGACTAAAAATTTATCTAAAATTGCTAAAGCTAAAAAAATAAAATATTTTTTGATTAGCTTTGTAGATTTTTTTGGTGTCTTAAGATCAAAATTAGTACCAGCACAAGCGATTGCAGACATGCAAAAAAATGGTGCAGGTTTTGCTGGTTTTGCAACTTGGTTAGATATGTCTCCTGCAGATGGAGATATGTTTGCTCTACCAGATCCTGAAAGTTTAATTCAACTACCTTGGAACAAAGAAATTGGCTGGTTAGCTTCTGATTTATATATGTATGGCAAACCTGTTAAGGCTTCACCTAGAGTGATGCTCAAAGAACAAATTAATAAATTGAATAAAAAAGATTTAGTCATGAAGTCAGGTGTAGAGTGTGAATATTTTTTGATATCAGAAGATGGGAGCAAAATTGCCGATACTAGAGATACTCAATCAAAACCTTGTTATGATCAGTCTGCTTTAATGAGGAGATATGATTTAATCAAAGAAATTTGTGATAGCATGATTACCATGGGTTGGAACCCGTACCAAAATGACCATGAGGATGCTAATGGCCAGTTTGAAATGAATTGGGATTATACAGATTGTTTAACTACAGCTGATAGACATGTATTCTTTAAGTATATGGTTAAATCATTAGCTGAAAAACATGGTTTAAGAGCAACATTTATGCCAAAACCTTTTAGTAATCTAACGGGTAATGGCTGTCATGCTCATATCTCTTTATGGAATGGAAAAATTAATAAATTTTTAGATAATGAAGACAAATTAGGTTTGAGCAAATTAGCATATAATTTTCTAGGTGGAATTATAAAGCTTACTCAGCCTTTAACTGCATTTTTTAATCCAACAATTAATAGTTATAGAAGAATAAATGCACCACCAACAAAATCAGGTGCTACATGGTCGCCTAGTAGTATTTCTTATACAGGAAACAATAGAACCCATATGATAAGAATTCCAGATAAAGGTAGATTTGAATTAAGGTTAATGGATGGAGCAGTAAATCCTTATTTACTTCAAGCTGGAGTAATAGCTGCTGGTTTACATGGAATAAATAATAAAATAGATCCTGGTGAACCTTTATCTTGCAATATGTATACTGATCATAAAAATTACCCTAATCTAAAAAAATTACCTAACATAATTGAAGATGCATTAGATCAACTAGAAAGTAGCAAAGAAATCGAAGAAGCATTTGGGGGTGATACTATTAAAAGCTATCTAAAATTAAAGAGATCTGAAATTAAAGATTTTAATCAAGAAGAAAAGTTTGATAAAAAAAGCTCAGTAACTCACTGGGAAAAAAATAGTACTCTTGATTGTTAATAATGAAATCAATCCTTCAGAAAGATCTTTGGTCCATTACATCTTTTTTAGAAAATAAAGAGTATAATTTTATTAAAAAAAATATACTTACTCAATTACCAGAAAAATTTATAGATGAAGCGATATTAGCCATATCTAGTTGGGATAACTACGCTCCTACTCCACTAATTAAATTAAACAAATTAAATGATGAACTAAAATTCCAAAATATTTACTACAAGGATGAAGATAAAAGATTTGAACTTAAATCATTTAAAGCATTAGGTGGAGCTTTTGCTGTTTACAAAATTGCAAGTGAAAAAAAAAACATAACAGTTTCGACAGCTACAGCAGGAAATCATGGAAGATCAGTTGCATGGGGCGCACAAAGACTAGGTTTAAAATGTAAAATATTTATAAGTGAATTTGTTAGCGAGTCTAGAGCTGAAGCCATGCGTAATCTGGATGCTGAGGTTATTAGAGTTACAGGAAATTACGACAATTCATTAAAGGAATGCATTAAACAATCTAATGTAAATAATTGGGAAATTGTACAAGATGTATCTTGGGAAGGTTACAAAGAAGTACCAAAATTGATTATGGCTGGGTACACAATAATGGTTAAAGAAATTTTAGATGAAATAGACTCAAATTCGATTACACACGTATTTCTTCAAGCAGGTGTTGGGGGAATGGCAGCGGCAATGATTGCTGGCTTTGCAAAATTATCAAAAAAAATTCCAAAGTTTATTACTGTTGAGCCAGAAAATGCAGACTGTGTATTTCAAAGCATTAAAAATAATAAACCTACAACTGTTGATATAAAAAAAGAAACAATAATGGGTGGAATGTCTTGTGGAGATGTTTCGAGTATTGCCTGGGAAATTTTAAAAAATTCTACTAACTACAGCTTAACAATATCGGATGATGCAATCTCAACTACTGTTGCAATGCTAGCAGAAAAACATTTATCTGATGAAAAAATAATAGCTGGTGAATGTGCTGTGCCAGGTATCATTGCGTTAATAGGCTCATTTAACAATAAAGAATACTTGGATAAGCTGGGGTTAAATGAACAATCAAATGTACTATTATTTGGTTGCGAGGGTTTAACTGATAATGCAATGTACCAAAAGCTACTAAGCGATGGATTACAAAAATCTAAGTAAATATGACAAAAAAAGCTGTGGTTTGGATAAGAGAAGATTTTAGAATTGAAGATAATGAAGCCCTAGCTATTGCAACTCAAAATCATGAGTTTGTAAGTGCTCTTTATATTTATAACCCAAAAAATTTTGATAAAAAAAGAGAAGCTCAAAAATGGTGGATCTCTAAAGCTTTAGAAAATTTTAACCTAGATCTAAAAAAGTTAAATATTACATTGGAAGTTCAATTAGGTGATGAACTAGAAGTATTGTCAAATTTAAAGAAGAAAGATGATGTTACTGTTTATTGGAGTAAAGTGTATGAACCTGATGTAATTAATAAAGGTAAAAAAATAAGAGATCAATTCATTAAAAATGAAATTCAATATAAATATTTTAAAGGAAATATTCTCGTAGAGTTTCAGGAAATGACTAAAGATGATGGTACACCTTATAAAGTATTCACTCCTTTTTGGAAGAAAACTGAACAATTATATATTTCAAAGTTACCCCCTAAATTTATAAAAGTTAAATCAAAAGAAAAAAAAATAAATATATTTAGAAAATCAATTTCTATTAAAGAAATTTTACCTAAAAAAAATTGGCATAAGAAGTTTGAAAAATACTGGAAACCATCTGAGCAAGAAGCTAATAACTATTTACAGGAGTTAATAGATAATAGAATTGAGGGCTATGGTGATGCACGAGATATTCCAGGTGTTAATGGAACCTCTAAATTATCACCTTTCTTAAAATTTGGCCAAATACATGTGGAAAAAATTTGGAAGGAATGCCAAGGTATTAAAATTAAAAAAATAGGATATAGAAAATATATTAATGAATTAGGATGGAGAGAATTTTCTCATAGTTTAATTAATTACTTCCCACAAATGTTAAAAGGTAATCTTAGAAAAGATTTTGATAATTTTCCCTGGGTTAAAAATGATAAATTTCTTAAAGCTTGGAAAAAAGGTATGACAGGATACCCCATTGTTGATGCGGGGATGAGGGAACTGTATGAAACAGGATGGATGCACAATAGAGTGCGAATGATTGTTGCTTCTTTTCTTGTTAAGCATTTAAGAATTCATTGGATGGAGGGTGAAAAACATTTTAAAAATTGTTTAGTTGATTATAATGAAGCTAGCAACGTTGCACAATGGCAATGGGTTGCAGGATGTGGTGCAGATGCAGCTCCATACTTTAGAATCTTCAATCCTATTCTTCAGGGTGAAAAATTTGACAAAGATGGGATTTATACAAAAAAATGGGTTCCGGAACTTAAAAACATGCCTAATAAATTTTTATATAAACCATGGGAACTTGAAACCAAATACCAAGAGCAGATTAAAGTAGTTGTTGGTATCAACTATCCAAAACCAATTGTAGATCATGTTAAAGCAAGAAATGCTGCTCTAGATGCTTTTAAAACAATTAAAAAAAACTAATCTCCTAAATAATGAAGAACAATCAATCTGTTTTGTTTCTCAATTCTGTGCTCAAAAAGATATAAGCCCTGCCAAGTACCAAGTGTTAACTCATTGTTTTTAACGCTTAAAGAGATTTGATTATTAGTTAACGCAGACTTTATGTGTGAGGGCATGTCATCATTTCCCTCAGCTGTATGAATGTAAAGGGAATTATCCATTGGTACCAGCTTATTAAAAAAATTTACTAAATCAGTTTGAACATCTGGATCAGCGTTTTCTTGAATTATTAAAGAAGCACTGGTGTGTTGAATACTTATATTGATAATTCCATTATTAAATTCATTATCCTTGATCCATTTATTTGTTTGGTTGGTAAATTCATACAAACTTTGACCATTTGTATTAAATTCTAAATTTAAAAATTCTTGTCTCATTGCTTGTTATATTTGATAGATGTCAATTCATACAATCTACTAATGGTTCTTTTAAATATTTTTTTTAAATCTTCTGAGGAACTTAATAGATCTAATTGTAATTGAGAAGATATCATTAGTGGTATATTATTTTCATAAAGAATATCAATTAGTGTAATAAATCTTTGTTGTTGATTGGAATTATCACTATTAAAGATAGGAATATTTTCAATAACAATAAAATTACACACTTCAGCTATTTTTATATAATCTTCTGCTCCAATATTTTTAGAACATAATTCTTTAAAATCAAAACGTGCTATTCCATTAAAGTAATTCTTAATATGAAACTTTCTACCTTTAATGATTAAAGTCATTTCTTTATTGGATAGATTCTTTGTTATTTTTCTAAAAAACTTTTTAAGTTTAAAATTTGTTATTTCATTTAGTGGATAAAAATACCTTTCATTTTTATTTTTCAAAGATTTTCTATAGTCTTCTTCAATAATTAACTTTGCTTGATAACATCTTTCTTTCATTATCTTAATAAAGGGGAGAAATTGATCTCGTTGTAATCCATCTTTATAAAGGTCATTTATTTTGGCATTTGATGTAAATAAAACTTTTATATCTTCATCAAATATTTTTTTGAATAAGCTTCCCAAAA
>CAJQTH010000010.1 GCA_905618905.1 uncultured Candidatus Pelagibacter sp.
ATAATTTTAAAGTCGATTGATTTCTTTTTTTTTAAACTAATCTTGTCAATTTTATATATGAATTCAAATATTTTTCCATACGATCTCTCAATTCTTTTAATAATAAAGTTAATTAGCTTCTTATCTAAAGTAATTTGTCTATCTGATAAATTTTTTAATATCAGTGCAAACATTAACTCATCATCAGGGTTTTGAATATTTGCAAAAAGACAGTTCTTAGTTCTAGATCGAAGATCTTCTAACTGAAAATTGATCTCAGATATTGGTTTAGTTGATGTTATTATCAAAAACTTGTTATCTTGATCTATTATATTAAAAAGAGAATAAATCAGCTTCTCATTTATATTCAAATTTAAATCTTCTAAAACTATATTTTGGTAAGGTTTAATAGATTTGAGATTTTCATCATTTAATGAACTAACATCAATCCTAATACCATTAAATTTTTTCAAAAAAATTTTTGCCAAGTGAGTTTTTCCTGAAAATTTTTCACCATTAATGTTTAAAAAGTTTTTTTCCCATTTTGGCCATTTATTAATTACTTCAAAAGCATAAAAATTACTCTTTCCAACATAAAAATCATCATCTTTAAAGTTTTGCTCATAGTCAAAATCTAATAATAATTGATTTAAACTTTTCATTTTATTTTCCAAATATTATTTTCTATTTCTAATTCAAGATTTTTTTTTCTCATGTCATTTAAAAAAATATCGGGTGTGCCATTATAAGTAATTTTATACTGAATATTATCACTATTAAAATTCAAGATATTGAAGTCAGATACTAAATCTAAACTATCAAGTGCCTGTTCTAACTCTATAATTTTTTTAGTTTTTTTTGAATTAATATATATTGTTATAAGAAGTTTCATTGATGTGTTAATTTCATTATTTTTTTTCCATTGATCTTCGTAAAGTTGCTTTAAGCTTTTAACAGTTTTAGAAAAATCATCCTCATTTACAATATCTATTTTGGGATAGTTCTTGTTTTGGATTTTCAAAGTATTATTTAAATTAATTTTTGAAAGTGTTCTTATACTATTACCTTCTTTGTATATTATTAAAATTATACTATCTTTAATATCATATTTATTAATTAGATTTGAAAAATCATAAGCCTCGATATCTTTGGATGTTTTTTGTAATTCTACCAAGTCTTCAATATCTTCACTTGGCAATAAATAATCTAACAAATCATAAGAATTTTTTTGGTCATTCCATTTATTATAAAAAATATTATTATTAAAAAGATAAATATTGTTATTTTTAGTTTCTATAAGGATAGGAAATAATAAGACCTTGTTTCTTTGAGGTATTGATGGAAAGATATTCTTATTTTCTAAAAATTTAAGAATTTTTTTTTTATTAAAAGATGTTTCTAAATTTGCAAAATACTCGTTATTTATAAATTTTTCATCGCTAATAGTAAAAGAATCGATCATAGCCTTAAGTTCTTTTATTGGAACATTTTTTATCTTTTTTTTATCACCGGAGGTTGTAATCATTGAAATCAAATCAGAAAAAGAAGTTTGAAATCCTTTGTCAATTACATTTTTTTTTTCAAAATTTAGTTCAAATGGAGAAGATATTTCAATATCAGATACCTTAAATGCATTTGCATTCGAATAAGTTGTGGAAAAAAATACTATTAATAGAGAGAATAAAATAAAATAAATATATACATTCAGTAATTTATAAAACTTATTAATTATTTGCATATATTATACTAATGAAAAAAGAAAAATTTACCTATGAAAAAAGTGGTGTAAACATAAATGCTGCTGATAATTTTGTTAAATTTATATCGTCAATATCATCAAACAATAAAGGCAAAAAAAAGTTTAATAACATTGGTGGCTTTGGCTCAATAACAAATATCCCAAAAAATCTTAAAAATCCTAAAATTGTAGCATGTACGGATGGTGTTGGTACAAAAGTAGAGATAGCAAATTTACTTAATAAATATGATACGATTGGCATTGATTTAGTTGCTATGAGCGTAAACGATCTAATTATTCAAGGAGCAAAACCGCTTTTATTCTTAGATTATATTTCTATTAATAAAATTGATTTAAATAAATTAAAATCAATACTCAAAGGAATAGTAAGAGGCTGTAAAATTTCAAACTGTGAATTAGTTGGTGGTGAAACAGCAGAAATGCCAGGCACCTATGAAAAGGGTAAATTTGATATAGCAGGTTTTGCAGTAGGTTTGGTGGATGAAAAGAAAATCCTGGCAAAAAAAAATATAAAAAAAAATGACTTAGTATTAGCCATACCATCTAGTGGTATTCACTCAAATGGTTATTCTTTAGTTAGACATGTTCTTATAAATAAAAAAATTAATTTTAAAAATAATTCATTTTTAAAAAAAGAATTACTAAGGCCTACAAAAATTTATGTTAAAGAAGTTTTAAATCTACTTGATAATAATCTTTTAAATGGGTGCGCAAATATTACAGGTGGTGGATTAGCAGATAATATTAAGAGAGTTATTCCAGAAAGATTAGTTGCGGATATAGATTTAAATAAAATTAAAACAAAAAAAATTTTTAAATGGTTAAAACAAAATAACATTGATGATAAAGAAATGTTAAAAACATTCAATTGTGGAGTTGGTTTTTGTTTAATAATTGACCCTAAAAACTTAAATAAAATTACTAAGTTTTTTACAAAAGAATTTAAACCCTATGTTATTGGAAAAATAATCACAGGAAAAAATAAAGTTAAACTTAATGGTAAAATTGACTGGTCTTAAAAAGATTAAAACAGCTGTTTTTATTTCAGGTAATGGAAGTAATTTAAAAAATTTAATAAAATTTTCTAAAAAAAAAAATTCACCTATATCTATAGATTTAATTTTTTCGAATACTTCGAAAGCCAAAGGCTTAAGATTTTCAAATCAATTTAATATCAGAAAATACGTATCAAGCTTTAAAAACTATAAAACAGCTGAGGTAAAAATATTAAATTTATTAAACAAAGAAAGTATAAAATTTATTTGCCTTGCTGGTTTTATGAAGATTTTATCTAAAAATTTTATTAAAAAGTTTAGTGGAAAAATTGTGAATATACATCCTTCTTTACTACCAAAATATAAGGGACTTGATACTCACATTAAAGCAATACAAAATAAAGATAAGGTAGCAGGTTGTACTGTTCATTTTGTAACGGCAAAGCTTGATTCTGGAAAAATTATTCTACAAAAAGAGGTTAAAATTTCAAAAAAGGATACCTATACCTCTTTGGCTAAAAAAGTTTTAAGACAAGAGCATAAGCTCTACCCAGCAGCTATAAAAAAGGTATTCAATTAATCTTTAAAGAAAAAATCTATCTCAATTTTTGCATTTTCAACACTGTCAGAGCCATGTACAGAATTTTTATCAATAGAAATTCCATATTTTTTTCTTATAGTTCCTTCTGCAGCATCTTCTGGTTTGGTTGCACCCATTAGCTCTCTGTTTCCTAAAACTGCATTTTCTTTCTCTAATATCATTACAACTATGGGTCCTGACGACAAATAGGCACATAAATCATTATAAAAAGCTTTTGTTTCATGAACTTTATAAAATTGTTCAGCTTCAGCTTTTGCTATTTCAATTTTTTTTTCTTTAACAATTTTGAAACCTTTATTTAAAAACATGTCTTTGATTTCATTATCTAAATTTCTTTCAACTGCATCAGGTTTGATAATTGATAATGTTTGTTCTATATTACTCATAATTGTCCTCTATTAGTTGGTTTAACAATCTTACTCCATAACTAGTTGCTCCACCTGAATTTAAAGCGCCACCATATTTTGAAAATGCCATACCAGCTATATCTAAGTGGGCCCAGGGCGTTTTGTTTAAAATAAATCTTTGTAAGAACTGTGCTGCAGTTATTGACCCTGCACCACCTACATAATTAATATTTTGCATATCTGCATTTTTAGAATCTATAAGCTTATCAAAGTTTCTATGTAAAGGCATTCTCCATAATTTTTCTTCTACTTTATCTCCCGCTTCTAACAATTGTTTTGATAATTTATCATCGTTTGAAAATAGTCCAGCATATTCAGAGCCCAATGAAACAATAATAGCACCCGTTAAAGTTGCTAAATCAACCATAAATTTAGGTTTAAATTTTTTTTCAGTAAAAGTTAATGCGTCAGCCAAAACTAATCTACCTTCTGCATCTGTATTCAATATTTCTATTGTTTTTCCACTGTAAGATTTAACAATGTCACCTGGTCTTTGGGCATTTCCACTCACCATATTCTCAACAAGCCCCACAACACCAACTGCATTTATTTTTGCTTTTCTTATCGCTAAATTTTTCATTAAGCCTACTACAGTAGCTGAGCCTGCCATATCATAAGTCATGTCTTCCATAAACTTTGCTGGTTTTAACGAGTAACCACCAGTATCAAAACAAACACCTTTTCCAACAAAAGCTAAAGGATAAGAATTATTTTTTGCTCCATTCCACTCCATTGTTACAAGGTATGATCCTCGAATACTTCCTTGTCCCACGCCAAGCAAGGCATTCATTCCAAGTTTTTTTAATTTCTTTTCATCGTATATATTTATTTTTAATCCCAATTTTTTGAGTGTATTAATTCTTTTTGCATATTCATCTGGGTGTAAGATGTTTCCTGGTTCCGATACAAGGTCTCTTGCAAAAAAACTTCCTTCTTCTAGCGCTTTAAATCTTAAATGATCTTTAGTAGATATTTTATTCTTTTTTCCAACAACATTTATAGAAACAATCTTTTTATTTTTTTTTGATTTATAAATATTAAATTCATATGATTTTAATTTTAATCCATGAAGAAAGTATCCTATAAAATTTTTTATTTTACTATTAATGGTGTCTGAATTTATAAAATAATCATTTTTATTTTTATTATAATTTATAAGCCCATGGAATTTAGCTCCTAAATTTTCTATATCAGAAGTTTTTAAGTCTTTTTTAATAGATACTAAAGATACTGTTTTTTTTGAATTAATTTCAAAATAGA
>CAJQTH010000011.1 GCA_905618905.1 uncultured Candidatus Pelagibacter sp.
GTAATCCCATTTCATCTTCAGCATGCTTTAGGTTTTTTGTTTACCCTTATCTGCTTAATATTTTAGGGGTTAAGGCTGAAAAACCATTTAAAGCTAAATTAAAAAATGGTTATTCTAAGAATAAAAAAATTATTAGATTTTTAAAAGCAAAATTAACTTCAACTAATGATGGAAAAATAGAGTTAGAGGTTTTAAAAGGTCAAGAATCATTCAGAATTAAATCATTTGTAGAGTCAAATGTGTGGGGTCTATTCAAAGATGGGCAATCTATATTCAAAAAAGGTGAGTTAATTGATTGTTACTCTCCAATAGGGTCAAATATTAATATTTTTAGATAGACCTCATTTTTATTGTAGTACAAAATAATTACTATTAAATATCCGGTAATGCTTGAGTTAAAAAATGAAAAAATTGCAATCCCAGTTGTTCTAATAGCAGGCTTAATTTGGTCTTTTGGCCCTTTGGTTGTTAGATATATGAATGAGCCAAATTTAGTTCCATGGCAGTATATTTTTGCACGCGGATTAACAATTTTCTTAGTAATCAATTTATATCTTTTTTTTGAAGAAGGAAAAAATTTTTATAAAAATTATTTTAGAATAGGAATATCTGGTGTTATTGGTGGTACAGGTCTTGGAATTGCTATGATCACATTTATTTATTCTATTACCAATACAAGCGCAGCTGTTACTTTGCTTTGTTTAGCAGCGATGCCTTTTTTTACTGCATTATTAGGTTTTATGTTTTTAAAAGAAAAAATATCAGTAAATGTTTGGATTGCGATCATTATAGCAACAATTGGAATAATAATTATTGCTCTAGGTAATACAGAAAAAAGTTCTTTATTGGGTTTAATATTTGGAATGGTTTCTTCAATTGGCTTCTCTGTCTTTTCAGTAACTTTAAGGTGGAGAAAAGAAACACCTAAATTTACTACAGTGGCTTTTGCTGGTTTCTTTTGTTTTGCAGTTTCAGCAATAGTTATCTTAACTAATGATCTAGTTTTTTTATCTTCAAGTTATAATGGTGCTTTATTTTCTTTACATGGAACTTTAGTTTGCATGGGTATGATTTTATATACGATAGGTTCAAAAGCTATACCTGCTGCTGAACTAACATTACTTTCACTTACTGAAGTTATGGGGGGAATTTTTTGGGTTTGGGTACCAATATTAGGAATAAACGAAATACCCTCTACCAATACTATCATAGGTGGCTTCTTTCTCTTTATGTCTATCATTTATTATAGTCTTACAATTAAATCTAACAGAAGGTTTATTGCATTAAATTAATTAAAATGGAAAGACCAGATTTTTTTACATTAAAAAATGGTGATAAGGTAAAACTTGCATTTACTGACCATGAATATCAAAAAAGGTTAACTAATTTAAGAACAATAATGAGTAAAAATAATCAGGATATGATTATTTTAACATCAATGCATAACATTGCCTATTATACTGGTTTTATTTATTGTTCTTTTGGCAGACCCTATGGATGTGTTGTGACTGCTAACAAAATTTCAACAATTTCAGCAAATATAGATGCTAGTCAACCTTGGAGAAGATCTCATGGTGATAATATAATTTACACCGATTGGAAAAGAGATAACTTTTTAAAAGCAATAGTTGCAATCATTGGAAGAAATGAACCTCCTAAGAATATTGGAATTGAAAATGATCATGTAACCTTAGATGTTAAAGAAAAACTTACTTCTATTTTTACTTTTTCAGTTTTTAATGATGTATCAAAAGATTTAATGCAACTTAGAATGATTAAATCTGCTGAAGAAATAGAAATTATTAAAAATGGAGCAAGAATTGCTGATCTTGGTGGTGAAGAGATTGTCAAAAATATTAAAGTAGGGGAAAGTGAGCTTGAAATTGCAATAGCAGGCAGGGATAGAATGGAGCGTGAAATTGCAAAAACTTACCCTGATGCAGAATATATGGATACTTGGGTTTGGTTTCAATCAGGACTAAATACAGACGGTGCACATAACCCTAAGACTAACAGAAAATTAAAATCAGGAGATATTCTTTCTTTAAATACTTTTCCTATGATCTCAGGGTACTACACTGCTCTTGAGAGAACTCTTTTTGTAGACAAAATTGATGATGCATCTTTAAAAGCTTGGGAAGCAAATGTTAAGGTTCATAAAAGAGGACTAGAGTTAATTAAACCAGGTGTAAAATGTTCTGCTATCTGTCATGAGTTGAACGAGCTATTTGCTGAGCTTGGTTACCTTCATTATCGAACATTTGGTTATGGCCATTCATTTGGTGTCTTATCTCATTTCTATGGAAGAGAGTCTGGATTAGAATTACGAGAAGACATAGACACTGTCTTAGAAAAGAATATGGTTGTATCTATGGAACCTATGATCATGATACCTGATGGAAAACCAGGTGCTGGTGGATATAGAGAGCACGATATCTTGGTTATAGGAAAAGACAATGCTGAGAACATAACTAAGTTTCCTTTTGGACCAGAACATAATATTATCAAATCATAAATTATGAGTGAAAAAATTTTAGTTAATAGCTGGAATGAATGGGACCCTTTAAAACATGTAATAGTTGGTAAGGCTGATGGCACTTGTATACCCGCTCCAGAACCAGCTTTAGATGCCAAGGTTCCAGAAGACTCTGATATGCGTGGCCAGTTTGGACCAAGAACAAAAGATACAGTTGATAAAGCTAATGAACTATTAGACAACTTTTCAAATATGCTTGAGAAAAGAGGTATTAAAGTAGATAGACCAGACCCAATAGATTTTAGTCAAAAAACATCCACACCAGATTGGGAAACAGAAACAATGTTTGGCTGTATGCCACCGAGAGATGTTTTGTTAACCGTTGGCAGCGAAATATTAGAAGCCACTATGAGTTACAGATGTAGATGGTTTGAGTACTTGTGTTACAGGCCCTTATTAAAAAAATATTATGATGAAGATCCTAATATGAGACATGAGTCTGCACCAAAACCAAGATTGACAGATGAAGATTATAGAAAAGATTATTTATCAGATAAAATTGGAATTCAAAAAAGATTAGAATGGACCGAAGATAAATTTTTTGTAACAACTGAAGAAGAGCCATTGTTTGATGCAGCAGATGTTTTAAGATTTGGTAAAGATTTGGTAGTTCAACATGGATTTACAACAAACTTAAAAGGAATCGATTGGCTTAAACGACATTTTAAAGATCATAGAGTTCATGCAGTTAACTTTCCAGGTGACCCATACCCAATTCATATAGATGCAACATTTACCCCAATTAAAGAGGGGTTAATTATTAACAATCCTCAGAGAAGACTTCCAAAAGAACAAAGAAAATTATTTGAAAATAATGGATGGGAAATTATCGATAGTGCACAACCAGCACATAATGAACCGCCACCATTATGTTATTCCTCAACTTGGCTTTCAATGAATGTTCTAGTATTGGATCCAAAAACAGTTTGTGTTGAAAAAAGTGAAGTATATCAAGCAGAACAATTAGATAAATTAGGAATGGAGGTAATACCAGTAGACATGAGAGACGCTTATGCATTTGGTGGAGGCCTTCATTGTTGTACAGCAGATGTTTACCGTGAAGGTGAACTAAAAGATTATTTTCCAAAACAATAGATATGGCAAAAATTAAAACAAAAAGA
>CAJQTH010000012.1 GCA_905618905.1 uncultured Candidatus Pelagibacter sp.
AAAATTAACAGATGAAATTAGAAAAATATTTAATGATAAGAAATACCCTATTTTAATTGATCAAGAGGGTGGGAGAGTAAATAGATTAAGTAAATTTTTTAAAGCAGATAAGTTTACAGGAGAATTTTTTGGCAATCTTTATCTTAAAGATAAAAAAGAATTTTATACTGAATATAAAAAGTTTATAAATAAAACATCTTCATTATTAAAAACTGCAGGCATAAATATTAATACTCTACCTGTTCTTGACGTAAGATCAAAAGGGTCAAGCTCAATAATTAGTGACAGAGCATTTTCAAGTAGTGCAAAGATTGTTTCCCAAATTGGTGATATTTGTATCAAAGAGTTGCATAATAATAAAATTGCTGCTGTAATAAAACATATTCCAGGTCACGGTTTAGCTAAAGTCGATAGTCATAAAAAAACTCCTACAATCAATAAGGAATTAAGACATCTAAATAATAATGATTTTATGGCATTCAAAAATAAAAATAGTTTGTTTGCAATGACAGCGCATCTTATTTATAAAAAAATTGATAAAGTTAATACAGCAACACATTCGAAGAAAATTATAAAATTAATAAGAAACCAAATTAAATTTAAAAATATTTTGATGTCTGATGATATATCAATGAAGAGTTTAAAAGGCTCTATAGCAATTAATACAAAAAAATCCTTTAGCGCTGGTTGCGATCTAGTTCTTCATTGTAATGGAAATTTAAAAGAAATGAATGATGTGGCTCTTTATTCACCATTTATAAGTAAGTTTATTATAAAAAAAACATCACAATTTTATAAGATTATAAGTTAATATTTAATATGTCCGATACCGATTCTAAAAACTTTAATGTTGATCTTGATAATTATAATGGCCCACTTGATGTTTTATTAGATTTAGCAAAAGCTCAAAAGGTTAACCTTGAAGATATTTCTATAACATTACTAGCTGATCAATTTCATAATTATATTACTAACGAAAAAAATCTTAATCTAGAATCTGCTTCAGAATATTTATTGATGGCTACCTGGTTAACTTATCTTAAATCAAAACTTTTGTTGCCAGGAAATCCCGAAGAAGAATTTAAAGTTTTAGAAGTTGCTGAAAAATTAAAATTACAATTAAAAAAATTAGAGTTGATTAGATTACTTTCTGACCAAATGTTAAAAAGAAAAAGACTTGGTAGAGAGATAAGACTTAGAGGAATTAAAGGAAACATAAGATCTATATATAGTACTGAATATAAACTAAATCTTTATGAGCTATTAAAATCTTACTCATCGATTATTATGACAAAAGATTTTCAAAGAATGAATATTCCTAAACTTCCAGTTTTTACTACTGAAGATGGCATAAAAAGAATAAAAGAATTTTTTGGTAAGTTAATTGATTGGAGAAATATTAATGAATTAATACCTTCATCATTTAAGAGTGGCTCAAAATATAAAAGAACAGGTAAAGCTGGAATTTTTGCAGGATCTTTAGAGCTGGTTAAAGAAGGTAATTTAACTATAAAACAAGAAAATTTATTTGATGATATTTATATTAAAGAAATAAAATGACAAAAATTAAGAAAAAAACAAATAACAATATAGTTACTTTCCCATCAAAAATGATTGATGGTGAAAGAGAAATTGAAGCAATAGTTTTTGCTGCTGCTGAACCATTAGATATCGACACTATCGAATCTAAAATTTCAAAAAAAATTGACGTTTTAAAATCATTGGAGAAATTACAAAAAGAATATTCATCAAGAGGAATAAATTTAGTTTGTATTTCTAATAGATGGTCTTTTAGAACTTCTGAAAATTTATCAAACCTTATGTCTCAAGAAAAAACTGTAGAAAAAAAATTATCAAGAGCTGCAGTTGAAACATTAGCAATAATTGTTTATCACCAACCTGTTACTAGAGCTGAAATAGAAGAAATAAGAGGTGTTGCTTTTGGAACAAATACACTTGAGATTTTAATGGAGCTAAATTGGGTAAAACCACAAGGCCGTAAAGATGTACCTGGTAAACCAATTCAGTATGGTACAACTAATGATTTCTTAAGTCATTTTAGTCTTCAAAAACTGTCTGATTTACCTACAGTTGACGAATTGGGATCTGCGGGTCTTATTGATAGCTCAAACATAGATAGCGCAATATTTGGTACTGGTAAATTTTACAAAGAGAAACAAGTAGAAAAAAAAGAAGATATTTATGAAAATATCGATGAGATGTTAGGTGGAACACTAAGTCCAGATGAAGAAAAATAAAAAGTTACTTTAAAATTAAATTTAAAAGAGGTATAAAATATTATGAGCATTGGAATATGGCAAATAGCTATTGTAGTAATCTTAGTTGTACTTTTATTTGGGAGAGGTAAAATTTCTAGTCTAATGGGTGATGTAGCCAAAGGTATAAAAAGTTTTAAAAAAGGTATGGCTACAGATATCACTGATGAACCTGAGCCTAAAAACGTTTCAGAAAATAATCAAGATAGCAAAGACAAAGAATAAATTAAATGCCCACTATCGGCTGGTTTGAGATTTTAATAGTAGTTGCTGTTGCAATCGTTGTTATTGGACCCAAAGACTTCCCCCACATGTTAAAAAAAGTTGGTTCGTGGATTGGAACCACAAAAAGATATATTAGCAATATACAAAATGAGGTAGCTGACCTTGATATCAATCCTAATGAAATAGAAGAACCCATAGAAGAAAAAAAAGATAATGACAAAATCTGAAAATGAAGGTGGTTTTGTAAGCCATCTAACTGAACTTAGAAAAAGATTAATTCATTCTTTTATTTTATTATTCATCTTTTTTATCGGATGTTATTTTTTTTCAGAACATCTCTATGGTTTTTTAGTTGAGCCTTTTGCTAAAGCGGTAAATGAAAGTGGAACTGATAGAAGATTAATTTTTACAGCTTTACAGGAAACATTTTTAACATACTTAAAGGTTTCTTTTTTTGCAGCATTTTTTGTTACATGCCCCTATATATTGGTACAAATATGGAAATTTATTGCACCAGGTCTCTATAAGCATGAAAAAATTGCAATCGTTCCTTATCTAGTTTTAACACCTATATTATTTTTTCTAGGAGGCATGCTTGTTTATTATTTAATAATGCCACTAGCCATAAAGTTTTTTCTCTCCTTTGAGAGCACAGGAGCTTCAACAGGATTACCTATTCAACTGGAAGCTAAAGTTAGCGAATATCTTTCATTAGTTATGAAATTAATTTTTGCATTCGGTATAAGTTTTCAGTTACCAGTTGTCCTTAGCTTATTAGCTAGAGTAGGTATTGTTGATGCTGAATTTCTTAGAAAAAAAAGAAAATATGTTGTTGTAATGATTTTTGCTGCAGCTGCACTATTAACACCACCTGATCCTATAACTCAAATTGGACTAGCAATACCATTATTGATTTTATATGAATTATCTATATTTTCTGTAAACATTATTGATAAGAAAAATAAAAAAAATGCATAATATAAAAGAAATTAGAAATGACATTGAGGCTTTTAAAAAAGCTTTGAATAAAAGATTTCTAGTAATAGATGTGGATAAGATTTTATCATTGGATGAGAATAACAGAGAATACATCCAACAAAGAGAATTACTTGAAAAGGAAAAAAAAGATATTTCAAAATCTAAAGATCAGTCACTTTTTGAAAAATCTAAAAAGATTACTGTTGAAATAGATAATATTAGTAAATTACAAGCTAATGTTAAAAATGAATTGGAAACAATTTTGTCATCAATACCAAATATACCTCATCCAGACGTTCCTACGGGTAAAGATGAAAACTCAAACGTAGAAATTTCTAAATCAGGAACAATACCAAATTTTACATTTAAACCTAAATCTCATTATGAATTAGGTGAAAACTTAAACATGCTTGATTTTGATCTAGCTACGAAAACTACTGGATCTAGATTTGTTTTTATAAAAGATAAATTGGCCTTGTTAGAAAGAGCTTTATCAAATTTTATGCTTGATACACATGTGAATACTAATGGTTATAAAGAAATATCACCGCCACTAATTGCAACAGACGCTACTATGTATGGTACTGGACAATTACCTAAATTTGATAATGATCAGTTTGAACTTAAATTAGACGATTCTAGTGACAGAAAGTTTTTAATTCCAACTGCCGAAGTTATTCTAACTAATATTGTAAAAGATCAAATTATTGATAAAAAAAAACTTCCTATGCGAATGGTTGCTTCAACTCCCTGTTTTAGAAAAGAAGCAGGAAGTTATGGTAAAGATACAAAGGGTATGATTAGACAGCACCAATTTTACAAAGTTGAAATGGTGAGTATTGTTGAAGTTGATAAGTGCTTATTAGAACTCGATAGAATGACTGATTGTGCAACAAAAATTTTAGATTTGCTAAAACTTCCATATAGAAAAATTGTTTTATGTACTGGTGATATGGGTTTTAGTGCTGAAAAAACTTTTGATATTGAGGTGTGGCTTCCATCGGAAAATAAATATAGAGAAATCTCAAGTTGCTCTTCATGTGGATCGTTTCAAGCTAGAAGAATGAAAGCTAGATATAAAAACGAAAAAAAAGAAACTGTGCTAGTTGGAACCTTAAATGGTAGTGGTTTAGCAGTTGGTAGAACTATGGTTGCTATATTAGAAAATTATCAACAAGAAGATGGATCTATCATTGTACCTGAGGTTTTAAAGCCTTACATGAATAATAATGAGAAAATCATTAAGATTTAAAGTTGTTTTAATTTAATAGATGTTGTAAGTATTCACTTCAATTAAGGAGAATTATGGATTCAGGAATAGGTCAATTTATACCGCTAATTTTAATATTTGTTATTTTTTACTTTTTTTTAATAAGACCTCAACAAAAGAAAGTTAAAGAGCATAAAGCCATGGTAGAAAACTTATCAAGAGGCGACAAGGTTGTAACATCTGCTGGTATCATTGGTACAGTTGAAAGAATTATTGATAATGAAAAAGTTGAAGTACAAATTGCTGATAACGTTAAAGTTGAAATTATCAAAGCAACAGGTATCCAAGGACTACTTAACTCCCCTGAAGTAAAAAAATAACATTTAACCAAAGTGTTATACTTTTCTAAATTAAGAATTACCCTAGTTTCTTTGGTATCTCTTTTTTTTATTATTATTGCTGTATCAAATTTTCAGAATTCTGAAGATAGCTTTATTTCAAAAAAGATAAATCTAGGTTTAGATTTACAGGGTGGTTCATACCTATTACTTGAAATTGATAACGGTCCTGTTGAAATTCAAAAATTACAGAACACAACTACAGTTATTAGAAATTTTCTTAAAGGTAAAAAAATTAACTTTAATGATTTAAGAATACAAAATAAGAAAATAATATTTAACGTATCAAATGATAAAGTTCAGTTAGTTGAAACTTTTTTTCTTGATAAAGAAAGTGATATTAACCCTTATTATTTTCAATATAAATCACATCAATTTGATGTAAATATTCAGGATAATGAATTTACACTAACTTTATCGAAGTATGGACTTATTGAAATTAAAACATCTTCACAAGATCAAGCTATAGAAATAGTTAGAAGAAGAGTTGATGAGGTTGGTACAAATGAACCCAATATACTAAAAAGAGGTAATAATAGAATTCTAGTCGAGCTTCCTGGTCTTGATGATCCTATGCGTATAAAGTCACTTTTAGGAAAAACTGCAAATTTAACATTTAGATTTGTCACTCAAGATAATAATGATACTTTCGGTACTGAAATGCTTCAGTTCGAAGATGGTACTAATGAAGCAATGGTAAGTAAAAGAATAATCTTAAATGGTGAGAATCTATTGGATGCTCAACCACAAATGAATAATCAAACAAACGAAACAGTAGTATCATTTACTCTTGATAGAGTGGGGGCCAAAAGATTTGGTAAAGCAACCAGTACAGGCGTTGGTAAGCAACTGGCAATCGTTCTAGATGGTAAAATTGTTAGTGCTCCAGTAATTAGAGATACTATAGCAAGTGGAAATGGTCAAATCAGTGGAAATTTTACATTCCAATCTGCAACTGATTTAGCTTTATTGCTAAGATCAGGAGCATTACCAGCACCACTTAATATAATTGAAGAGAGAACAGTAGGACCTGATCTTGGTCAAGACTCAATTAATGCTGGAGTTATCGCTCTTATGATTGGTTTTTTATTAGTTATAATTTTTATGTTTTTCAAATACAAAATATTTGGTTTAATTGCTAATATAACATTATTAATCAACTTATTTTTTTTAGTTGGTATTTTAACTTTGTTTGAAGCAACGTTAACTCTCCCAGGAATTGCAGGTATTATTTTAACAGTTGGTATGGCAGTTGATGCTAATGTATTAATTTTTGAGAGAATTAAAGAAGAATGCAAGAAAGAAAAAAATAATATAATAGCTTTTGATACAGGTTACGTTAAATCAAAAACTGCTATTATAGATGCAAATATTACTACATTAATTGCAGCAATTATTTTATTTTTCATGGGGTCTGGACCAGTAAAAGGCTTCTCTGTGACCTTAGCTGTAGGAATTTTTACTACACTTTTTTCAGTATATTTTATTGCAAGAATGCTTACTGGTCTTTACGTGGTAAGAAATAAAGAAAAGACTAAACTAATATAAATGATTAATTTTAATAAATTTTACAAAATATTTAATCTTATCTCTTTAAGTCTAGTTGTAGCATCTGTTCTATTATTATTTTTTAAAGGACTTAATTTTGGTGTAGATTTTAAAGGTGGGACCTTAATAGAGCTAAGGTCTAATGATAAAAATATTAATGTCACTTCTTTAAGACAATCTTTTAATAAAATGAATTTAGGAGATTTTAATGTTAAAAAATTTGGTAATGAAAATGATTTTTTAATTAAGATAGAGAAAAAAGATACAAGTGCAAACGCTATTGAGATTATTAAAAAAGATTTAACATCTTCTTTGGGGGGCTCTTTTAATTTCAGAAGAGTTGAAAATGTAGGTCCAAAAGTTAGCTCTGAATTATTAAAGTCTGGTATTATTGCAATCGCACTATCTCTAGCTGCAATGTTATTTTACATATGGATAAGATTTGAATGGCAATTTAGTTTAGGTGCTATTTTGGCCTTATTCCATGATGTTATTATAACATTAGGTCTTTTTTCACTTTTCAATTTGGAGATAAACTTATCTATAGTTGCTGCAGTTTTAACTATAGTTGGTTATTCAATGAACGATACAGTTGTAATTTATGACAGAGTTAGAGAAAATTTAAGAAAGTTTTCTGATATCAAGATTTATGAACTTACAAATATCTCAATCAATGAAACTCTTTCCAGAACTATAATTACATCAGCCACAACATTGCTTGCTTTAGTTTCAATTTATTTATTTGGTGGGGAAATATTAAAAGGTTTTTCTTTAGCCATGATAATGGGTGTTGTATTTGGAACTTATTCTTCAATTTATATAGCTAATCCTATACTTGTGAAACTTAGAGTTTCACAAAAAACAATCCTAAAAGAAGATACCGATTAGATTTAATAAAGATTTTGAGCTGCTACCATTGAAAGTAACATTGGTAACGATAAAAGAGTGTTTGTTCTTGAAAACAACATTGCTGTTCTTGCTGATTTTGCTTTAACATCAGGTTCGCACTCAACCATACCTAGTGCTCTTTTTTGATTTGGCCAAATTATAAACCAAACATTAAATGCCATATATAGACCAAGCCACATACCAATTCCTATAGCTGTACTTTTCCCACCACCACCTAAAGTCATGGCATCGTGTAAATAACCATTTAAATGTGCTAAAATTAATCCAGATAATATTGTTAGTAAAGCAGCCCATCTAAAATAAAACAAAGCAGCTGGGGCTATAACTTTACCAATTGCAGGTTTTTGCTCATCAGGGATTTTAGGCATGTTTGGAATTTGAACAAAGTTAAAATACCAAAGTAGACCAATCCACATGATAGCAACCGTTACATGAATCAATCTTGTTAACCAACTCCAAAAAATTGTATCAAAATCAAAACCACCATTACCATAAAATAATCCTAGAAATAGAATTATAGCTAAAGCTAATGATGCATGAATTGTTTTTGGAAGTGATGATAGTAAATTACCCATAATTAGAATCACTTATACACTAATTGTTTAAATCTTTAACTTCTTTTTAAATTTTTCTTCCAGCATGGGTTTTAAGAATTCACCAGTATAACTACCTTTTATTTTAATAATGTCCTCTGGTTTCCCCTCTGCGATAATATTTCCACCCTTGACACCACCTTCAGGACCCATATCAACGATATAATCAGCTGTTTTGATTACATCCAAATTATGCTCAATAACAACAACTGTATTTCCTAGAGCTACAAATGTATGAAGTATTTCTAGTAGTTTTTTAATATCATGTTGATGAAGACCCGTTGTTGGTTCATCTAATATGTACATGGTTCTTCCTGTAGATCTTTTTGATAATTCCTTAGCTAATTTAATACGTTGAGCTTCACCACCAGATAGTGTTGTTGCCTGCTGTCCAATCTTTATATACCCAAGACCTACTTTTTTTAGTGTTAATAGTTTTGTTTTAATATTTGAAATATTTTCGAAATACTCACATCCCTCATCTACAGACATATCCAATACATCGGCAATACTTTTATCTTTAAATTTTATCTCAAGAGTTTCTCTATTGTACCTGGTTCCTTTACATTCATCACATTGGATATAAACATCAGGTAAGAAGTGCATCTCGTATGTAATTACACCATCACCTTCACAAGCTTCACATCTTCCACCTTTAACATTAAAAGAAAATCTGCCTGGCTTATATCCTCTTGTTTTTGACTCTGGTAGTGCTGTAAACCAATCTCTAATGGGGCCAAAAGCTCCTGTATAAGTTGCTGGGTTTGATCTAGGTGTTCTTCCAATAGGAGACTGATCTATATCAATTATTTTATCTATAAGTTCAACACCTTTATAACTCTTAAACTCTTTAGGGACTTTTCTAGCTTTGTTATTCAAGGTTAAATTTAATGCATGATATAATGTTTGTAATATTAGTGTTGATTTACCGCTACCTGAAACACCAGTTACGCAAGTAAAACTTCCTGTTGGAATTTTAAGATTAACGTTGTTCAAGTTATTTCCACTAGCACCATTAATTTCAACAAATCTTCCATTTTTTGCAAGCCTTCTGGTTCTTGGAATTTCTATATACTTTTTATGAGATAAGTATTGACCAGTAATACTGTTTTTATTTTTTAGTATTTCATCATAAGTACCTTGTGCAATTATTTCACCACCATTAGTTCCAGCTTCTGGACCCATATCAATTATATGATCTGCATTTTCCATCGTTTCCGTATCATGCTCAACAACAATTACAGTGTTACCTAAATCTCTTAGTCTTTTTAATGCATTTATTAATTTAACATTATCTTTTTGATGCAATCCGATAGAAGGTTCATCAAGTACATACAGTACACCAGTTAATCCAGAGCCAATTTGTGACGCGAGTCTTATTCTTTGAGCCTCACCTCCAGAAAGAGTTCCTGACTCTCTCGATAATGTTAAATATTCAAGGCCAACATTTAAAAGGAACGTTAGTCTTTCATTAATTTCTTTTAAAATATGTTCTGCTATCTTAAATTGTCGTTTATCAAGGTTTTGTTCTAAGCCTTTGAACCATTTAGCTGCATCCAGAATAGATTTTTTAGTTACTTCGCTTATATTCTGATTATCAATTTTAACACATAAAGCTTCTTCTTTTAATCTATTACCGTTACATCCTTCACAAGCAGAATCAGATTGGTATTCAGCAATCGCTTCTCTTTTCCATTCACTATCAGATTCAAGAAATCTTCTTTCAAGATTATTTATTACACCTTCAAAAGTTTTTTTATGAGAATATTTTTCATAACCATCGTCATAAACAAACTTAATTTCTTCTTCATCCGATCCAAACAATATTACATCTCTAAATTTTTTCGGAAGTTTTTTCCATCTTTCATCTAAAGAAAATCCATAATGTTTAGCAATAGAGGCCAAGGTTTGAGCATAATATAGCGTTGTTGACTTGGCCCATGGTTCTATAGCACCATCTGCTATACTTTTTTTTTCATCAGGAACTACTAAATTTGGATCTACATTCAATTTAATACCTATACCTTCACATTCTGCGCATGCTCCGTACGGACTATTAAAAGAAAAAAGTCTTGGCTCAATCTCTTCAATTGTAAAACCACTTTCTGGACAGGCAAATTTTGTAGAATAAATTAATTTTTCAATTTTTCTAAATTTTTGTGGCAATGTTTCATCTTCATACTCAACAAATACCAATCCATTTGATAAATTTACAGCTGTCTCAATACTTTCAGCAAGTCTATTACCAAGATTGGAATTCAAAACAATTCTATCAACTAAAACAGATATATCATGCTTGAGTTTTTTATCTAAATTAGGTGCATTGTCTATTTCGTATATGACTTCATCAATTTTAATTTTTCTAAAACCTCTTCTTTTATAGCTTAAAATATCTTTTCTATACTCACCCTTACGACCTCTGACCACAGGAGCAAAAATATAAATTGTAGATTTTTTTGGTAATTTTTTTATTAAATCAACAATCTGTGTAATTGTTTGCGATGTAATTGGCTTTCCTGTGAATGGTGAGTAGGGAACACCAGCTCTTGCATACAACACTCTCATATAGTCATAAATTTCAGTAACTGTTGCAACAGTTGACCTTGGATTTTTAGATGTATTTTTTTGCTCTATAGCTATTGCAGGACTTAATCCCTCGATAAGATCAACATTTGGTTTTTTCATTTTATCCAAAAATTGACGAGCATAAGCTGATAAACTTTCAACATATCTTCTTTGTCCTTCTGCATAGACAGTGTCAAATGCTAGTGAGGATTTTCCTGAACCAGAAAGACCAGTAATTACAACAAATTGATCTTTGGGTATTTCTACAGAAACATTCTTTAAATTATGCTCCTTTGCACCCTTGATAACTATCTTTTTGATCATAATTTTAGTTGCTTTAAATTAATAAAATTAATATTGAGTTTATATTGTGATATAAATCTAAATAAATAAATAAACACTTATAAAATATTATGGCTGGAAGTTTAAATAAAGTATTATTAATTGGGCGATTAGGCGCAGACCCAGAAATCAAACAAATGTCGAATGGCAAAAGTCTTGCTACCTTAAGTTTGGCTACTAGCCAATCTTGGAAAGATAAAGCAACTGGTGAAAAAAAAGAAAAAACAGAATGGCACCGAATAGTTGTATTTAATGAAGGGTTAGTCAATGTTGTTCAGCAATATTTGAAAAAAGGTGCTCAAATTTATGTTGAGGGACAGATAACGACTAGAAAATGGAAAGATGAACAATCTGGTCAAGACAAGTATTCAACTGAAATTGTAATTCAAGGATACAATTCTTCACTTACTATGTTGGGTGGTGGAAACACTGGCGGTGGTGGTATCCAAAATGATAATTCGCAAGCTGTTGCTAGCAATCCTGATGATAGCCCCCAAGCCCCTAATGATATGGATGACGAAATTCCTTTTTAGTTTCTATGAAAGATACAGAAATTCCTAAAAAAGAGAATATAAAACTCATTTCAATGCATGATGAGATGAGCTCATCTTATTTGTCATACGCAATGAGTGTAATTGTGAGTAGAGCTCTTCCAGATGTCAGAGATGGACTTAAACCTGTTCATAGAAGAATATTGTTTGCTATGTATAAAGGTGGTTACGATTGGTCAAAACAATTTAGAAAATCGGCAAGAATAGTTGGTGATGTTATTGGTAAATATCACCCGCATGGAGATCAATCTGTTTATGACGCTCTTGTCAGAATGGTTCAAGATTTTTCCATGAGTTTACCTCTTGTTCAAGGTCAGGGTAACTTTGGATCTATTGATGGAGATCCAGCTGCGGCTATGAGATATACGGAAACAAGATTAGCTAAAGTTTCTCAATACTTAATTGATGATATA
>CAJQTH010000013.1 GCA_905618905.1 uncultured Candidatus Pelagibacter sp.
CTTACTACTTATTAAGTCAATTGTTTGTAGTCACAGCATTTAGTATTGTTTTTAAATTTGCTGAAGAACTATTTAAGAATAAAACTTTAAGTTTAATATCAATACTTCTTTTAGAAGGTATTTATTTCTATAATTTCACGACACCTGAATTTAACGTGAATGTTTGCCAATTACCTTTTTGGTCGCTATGTGTCTATCATTCTTGGAAATTATTTAATAGACAAACAATAACTTTTAAGGATTGTTTTTTACTTGGAGTTTTTGCAGCTATAGGTTTTTTATCAAAATATCTTTTTATTTACCTTTTGATATCAATATGCTTATTATTTTTTTATATAGTTTTTATCAAGAAATATAAAAAATTTGATTTCAAGTATCTAATATCTTTAGAGGTCTTTATTGTTTTGTTGGTTCCCCATTTAATTTGGTTGGCTAATAATGATTATATCACAATTACGTATGGGTTAGCCAGAACAGGACTGGAGAATTCAAGTTTGTTAGATCATATAACTTACCCTTTAATATTTTTAGGCAAACAGGTAGGAATATTAATTCCATTTTTTATAATGTCATTTTTTTTAATAAAAAAAATTAAGTTAAAAATAACTTTAAAAGATAAGAAATTATTATTCTTAATATTTATCAATCTAATCCCAATAGGACTAATGTTCTTAACCTCAATGTTAACAGGGTCTAAAATAAGAACAATGTGGATGACTCCATTTTATTTATTTTTTGGTGTATTAATTGTCTATATTTTTCAAGCACAAATAAATCTTAAAAAACTAAATGGGTTCATATTAATATTTTTAATTTTATTTATTTTCTCACCTTTTGCTTATGCCTATATTTCAATTACAGAAAAAGATAAAAGAACAGATTATTTGGGTAAAGAAATAGCAATTAAAATCGAATATTTATGGAAGCAAAATCATACATTGCCAATAAATGTTGTCCTTGGTGACGAATGGTATGCTGGAAATTTATCATACCACCTAAACTCTAGACCAGTTTGGGAAGGGCTGATTTCAAAAGATAAACTTAATTCATTGTCTAAATTTATTTGCATTGATAATATTTGTGTAGGAAATAGATGAACAAAATAAAAGTTTTAATCCCCATATATAATGATTGGAAATCAGTTTTTAAACTCTTAGAAAATATAGAGTTGCAAGTTAATAATTTAAACCATGAATTTTCAATTATAATTGTAAACGATTGTTCTACTGAAGTAAGACCTATTAATGATTTTAATTTTAAGAATCTTAAGTCCATTAAGATAATTAATATGAAAAAAAATAAAGGACATGCTAGATGCAATGCATCTGGATTAAGATATATTGCTGAGCATGAAGATTATGATTATATAATTCCAATGGATGGAGATGGTGAAGATAGAGCAGAAGAAATAACTCTACTTATTGATAAGGTAAATGATTATCCTGATAACATTGTTACAGCCAATAGAATAAAAAGATCTGAAGGGTTTTTCTTTAAACTTTGTTACCTTTTACACAAATATTTAACTTTTGTTTTCACTGGACAGTCTATTAAGTTTGGTAATTTTATTTGCTTACCTAAATTTGCAGTTAATAAAATGATAAGAGAAAAATCAACATGGAGTAGTTTTTCAGGAGCTGTTACTAAATTATTTAAAGATAGAAAATCTGTCCCATCAATAAGAGGTAAAAGATTTTTTGGGCCATCGAAAATGAGTTTTATTAACTTATTTAAACATTCACTATCAATTATAGCTGTTTTTAAAATGACACTATTGATTAGATCTATATTTTTTTTAATTTTTTACCTATTTATAATTAGTAGTAACCTATCATTGATTACATTTTTACCTGTTATTGGGGTTATAATTATGATGATTTCAGTAATTATACTTTCTCAGAGAGAAAATATTAAAGAATTTGAAAACTCTTTAGAAAATATTAGCAGTGTAGATCAACTTAAATAGCTTTTATTATTGGTAGCGAATGAAAGTCAGCTGTATCTATCTTTGAAGAGTGATCTCTTCTCATATTCCATTTTTTATTTACTCCTGCACTAGCTAAACTTAATGTTGATCGTCCATACCTATAATTTGTGCTATCAATAGATCTCATTAAGCCTTTAATTTTTTCATCTTTTTCAGTGGAAAATAGATTTTTACTACCACTCGCACTAACTAAACCAGTCAATGTTATTCCTGCTTTTTGATATCTGTATCCATTAATAAAGATTTCATTTAATGCCACTAATGCAGTTTTAACTATTTCAATACTATTATTAGTAGCTATTGGAAAATCTATAGTTTTAGCATTTGAATAATATACACCTCTATTTTGAAAAGGACTTGTTCTAACAGACACGGTTATTGATTTTGCTATTAAAGATTCTGATCTAATTTTTTCTGAAGCATTTAAACAATAACTTGCAACTGCCTCTTCTAACTCTTGAAACTTTTCAACCCTTGTACCAAATGATCTTGACACTACACAACTTTTTCTTTTTGAAGTTTTAGTTTCTAGTGGGATACAAGAAATCCCTCTAAGCTCTAAAGCTGTCCTGGAACTTAAAACATTAGAACTTTTTTTGATCCAAGTATTTGACATATTTTTTAATTGTTTAGCATTATAAATTCCATTTTGATGGTAGAATTTAGTTAACTGTTTACCAACTCCCCACACATCGTTGATATCTATTTTTTCTAGCAATGGATCAATATTTTCAATTCCTATTAAGTTTGTGACACCAGATTGTTTTTTTTTTGCTATATGATTTGCAATTTTGCTTAGCGTTTTTGTTTTAGCAATACCAATGCTAGTTGGAATTCCTGTCCACTGTAAAACAATGCTTCTAATTTCTTTTCCTACATCTTCTACTTCATCACCTGGATAATTAGTTAAATCTAAAAAAGCCTCATCTACTGAATATATTTCTAATTCAGGGTTAAATCTTTTTAAAGTTCTCATCACTCTTCTAGATAAATCTCCATACAAAGAGTAATTTGAAGAAAATACGTAAACTTTATTTTTAAGTATTATTTCTTTAGCTTTAAAGTAAGGCTCGCCCATTTTGATACCAAGAGACTTTGCTTCATTTGATCTTGCAATAATGCAACCATCATTATTAGACAATACTACAACTGGCTTATTTCTAATTTTAGGATTGAACAATCTTTCACAAGAAACATAAAATGAATTACAATCTACTAATGCTATTTTTTTAGTACGTTGAATGAATGACATAAGTCACAACTCCCCAAATAAACACTTCAGTTTCATCACCAATAATTATCTTATCTTCAATATTTTTTGAACCTGATGTTAAAAATTGACCATCTTTTGATTTAACAAAACTTTTCACAACTAATTCATCATGAACATTTGCAACCACTGTTGAAAAATTTTTAGGTTTTAAGCTTCTATCAATAACTAATAAGTCACCATCATAAATACCAACATCGGTCATTGATTTTCCTTGAACTCTAATAATAAAAGTAGCTGGAACATTTTTGATTAAGTGAACATTAAGATCTACATCCTCTTCGATATAATCTGTTGCAGGAGAGGGAAAGCCAGCTCCAGCTTTATGTAAATAAAAGGGAATAGTTAATTTCATGTTCTTGTTTTGTTCTAATCTATAGACTAGTTAAACAGTACACGCAATAGGTTGTATTTTGAGTCTGTAACTGAATCAAAGGTGAATCAAAACGTGAACATTGAAACTACATTTTGTGCTCTTGTGGATAACTTCAACCAGAGATAGTTTAAGTCTCACATGAAAATGAAAAAATTTCTACCAATTGTATTTCTTGGCTTAATTATAACTTCTAACAGCATGTCTTATGAAGAAGCAAATTACGAAGTAGTGAAAAAAAATGAAATTTATGAAATCAGAAAATATTCTGATCGTTTAGCAATTGAAACAGAAATATCAAATCAAGGTAGCAGTTTTAGAAAATTATTTAATTATATTTCTGGGAACAATGAAGATAACGAAGAGATCAAAATGACAACGCCAGTTACTCAGGTAGAAAAAAAAGGAAATATGACTATGCAATTTTATTTACCTTCAAGATTTAATAAAGAAAATATACCGAGCCCGTCCAATCCAGATGTTAAAATATTAAATATTAAAGGTGGTTATTATGCGGCTATTATATATTCAGGAAGAACATCTGATAAAAATTTTACTAAACATAAAAGTATTTTAGAAAATGAATTAAAAAAAGATGACATATCAATTTTGAGTCCATCTATTAAAGCAACCTATAATGGGCCATTCACATTACCTATGAATAGAAGAAATGAAGTAATGTTTGAAATTAATATAAAAAATAAAGGAGAGATATAGATGAAAAAACTAAAATGCCATTGTGGAGAAGTAGAAGCAGAAATAAATGTATCTGATAATTTAGAAAAGGTTTTAAAATGTAATTGTTCTATTTGTAAGAGAAAAGGAGCAATAATGTCAATGGTTAAGAACGAGGATTTTAAAATAGTTAAAGGTGAAGATAAATTAAAACTTTATCAATTTCATTCAAAAATTGCAAAACACTATTTTTGTTCAAACTGTGGAATTTATACGCATCACAATCCAAGAGCCAATCCAGCTATGACAGGATTTAATCTTGGTTGTGTAGATGAAATAAATACTTTTGATTTAAAAGATGTTGCTGTGAATGATGGTCAAAACCATCCTCTTGATAAAAAATAATTTTTTATGCAAGAAGTTAATGATTGTTTCAAAAAAGTAAAAAAAAATTGTTTTAAATTTATTTCTTCTCAAGAAACTAAAAAAGATAAATTTAAAAACAAAGATAAGATGATTAAATCTTTTTTAATCCCTGTTAGTTTTTGGATAGCAAAAAGAATTAATAAAAAAAAACCATTAATAATTGGTTTGGCTGGAGGACAGGGATCAGGCAAAACAACTATCTCATCAATATTAACTTTAATTTTAAAAAAGTATTTTAAGTTAAATGTTTTTAAAGTTTCTATTGATGATTTTTATAAAACAAGAAAAGATAGAAAGGCATTATCTAAAAATAAACACCCTTTATTAATGACAAGAGGAGTTCCAGGAACTCATGATGTAGATTTAATGTTAAATTTTTTTAAACAGATTAAAGATAAAAACTTTAAAAGTTTACAAATTCCAACATTTAATAAAGCAATAGATGATAGGTGCCAAAAAAGTTTATGGTATAAAATCAAAACAAAGCCAGATGTGGTAATTTTTGAAGGTTGGTGTGTTGGAGCAAGAGCTCAATCAAGTAGTCAAATCAAAAAACCAATTAACTCACTTGAAAAAGTCTATGATCAAAAAACTAAATGGAGAACCCATGTCAACAATCAATTAAAAACTAAATATAAAACCTTATTCAAGCAATTGGATGGATTACTATATCTAAAGGCTAAAAACTTTAGCTTATTGAGAGAATGGAGATTAAAACAGGAGAGAAAACTCTGGGTTCAAACAAAAAACAAGAAAAACCTAAAGATTATGAGCAGTGGAGATGTAATAAGCTTTATGCAAACTTATCAAAGAATTACTCAACAAATGTTTAAAGATGCGATAAAAAGCTCATCAGTTATAATGAATTTAAATAGCAGTCATCAAATCGAAAAAATAAAATTTAAAAAATAATGAAAAAAATAATTTTAATATTCTTATCTATTATTCTTTTTAATGGAAAAGCTTTTTCAATACCTTTGTCAAAAGCATTATTGCAAGCGTACAATGGAAACCCAGTATTAAATGCAGAACGTGAAAATATTCAAGTTTCAAGAGAAGATGTAAAAATTTCAAGAAGTGAATTTTTACCAAGCGTGACACTATCTGGGTCTAAGAGCCAAGAAAACACTGAAAAACAAACTGATGTTTCAGGTGCCAACTCATCTTTCACAGATGTTGATCCAAAAACCCAATCTATAAATATTGAACAAAAAATATTTCAAGGATTTGCAGGTATAGCAAGTATGCAAAAAAGTAAGATTGGATTAACATTAGCTGAAGCAAAACTTTTAAAAACAGAACAAGAAATTTTATATCAAGCAGTAGAAGCTTACTCAGGACTTATATTTGCTGAAGAAAAACTTAAGATCAATCAAAACAATATTAATTTACTAGAGAGACAAGTTGAAACAGACCAAGCAAGATTAGAAAGAGGTCAGATTACCTTATCTGACTTAGCACAATCAGAATCATCACGTGCAGGAGCACAGGCAAAATTCCTACAAGCAAAAAATGAAACTATAACAGCTAAATTAATATATGAAAAAATTATAGGTCCAATTATTAATGTAAATTCTTTAGACAAAGAGTCAGACTTAAACTTTACAATGCCAGGAAGCTTGAGTGAAGCAATTGAAATTTCAAAAGCAAAAAACCCTAATTTAATTATTTCAAAATTAGAATATGAACAGTCAGAAAAAGAAGTAACGATAGCTAGATCTGATCTATCACCTTCTGCATCTTTATCTTTTAATAGCTCAAAATCCGACGATGTAAGCTCAACAGTGGGTGAGCGTGATAAAGAGGTGTTAAAAGCAACTATTTCATGGCCAATTTTTAATGGTGGAAAAAATTCTGCATCTTTAAACAAAAGTAAAAATCTAAAAAATAGAAAAAAATTATTGTTAGATAATGCTTTAAAGACTAATGATACTAATGTTGCAAGCACATGGTCAAATCTCCAAGTATCTAAAAGCTTATTAGATTCAGTTACAGCGCAAGTTAAAGCTGCTGAGATTGCTAATGAAGGAATAACAGTCGAGTATGAGTCTGGGCTTGAAAGATCAACTTTAGACGTAATTCAATCAAGCTCAATTCTACTAACCTCAAAAATAAGCTTAGCAGATTCTGAGAGAAACTATTTACTCTCACAATTTAAATTATTGCAGTCCATTGGGCTTTTGAATAATAACTATTTAAAACTTCAGTAATTAAGCCATCTTTTCGTTAAAAAATAGCTATTGAAAATAAGAACAAAATGTGTACATTTAATTCACGATTCGAATACTAATTATTAATAAAAAAAGGCATAAAATGACTAAAAACAACCTAAAAGTAGTTAAATCTACAAAAGCACAGCAAGCAGAAGGCAACGAAAAAAACAAAGCTTTAGACGCGGCAATGAGCCAAATTATCGATAATTTTGGAAAAGGATCAGTAATGAAACTTGGCCAAAGAAGAGCAATGGATGTCGAGTCAGTTTCAACTGGATCATTAAGTCTAGATGTGGCGCTTGGAATAGGTGGCTTACCAAAAGGAAGAGTTGTTGAAGTCTATGGACCAGAATCCTCCGGTAAAACAACTTTAGCATTACAAGTATTAGCAGAGGCTCAAAAAGCTGGAGGAATATGTGCATTTATAGATGCAGAGCATGCTTTAGATCCAATTTATGCAAAAAAACTTGGTGTAGATACTGAAGAATTATTAATTTCACAACCTGATACTGGTGAGCAAGCTCTAGAAATAGCTGATACTTTGGTTAAATCAGGATCAATTTCTGTTATCGTAATTGACTCAGTTGCAGCACTAACACCTAGAGCTGAAATTGAAGGAGAAATGGGAGATCACCATGTAGGACTTCAATCAAGATTAATGAGTCAAGCTTTAAGAAAGTTAACAGGCTCAATCTCAAGTACAAATACTATGATGATTTTTATTAACCAAATTAGAATGAAAATTGGAGTTATGTTTGGAAGTCCAGAGACTACATCTGGTGGAAATGCACTTAAATTTTATTCATCTGTTAGATTGGATATCAGAAGAATTGGTGCAATCAAAAATGGAGATGAAATTATTGGTAACTCAACAAGAGTTAAAGTGGTTAAAAATAAAGTAGCACCACCATTTAAAGTTGTTGAATTTGACTTAATGTATGGCAAAGGTATTAGTAAAGTAGGTGAATTAGTTGACCTTGGTGCAAAAGCTGACATTGTTGAAAAAGCTGGAGCTTGGTATGCTTACAAAGGTGAAAAAATTGGCCAAGGAAGAGAAAATGCTAAAACTTATTTAGAGCAAAATCCTAAAATTGCAGCAGAAATTGAAATGGCAATTAGAGAAAAAGCTGGAGTGATAGCAAAAAAAATTGAAGGTAATCCACTTGATCCTGAAAAAGCAGCAAAAGATCAAATAGAAGAACCTAAAGTAGAAATAAAGGAAGAAGTAACACCTCCATCTAAAAAGAATTAGTTAAAGTCATCTTTAATTATTAAAAGGCGCTTAATTTAAGCGCCTTTTTTCCCTACACTTATCTAGACATCAAATTAAAAAGCTGTATTTTAAATATATGGCTGACAAAACGCTAAATCAAATTAGAACAACTTTTTTAGATTATTTTGAAAAAAATGATCACACAATAGTTGAATCTAGTAATTTAGTTCCAAATAATGATCCAACATTAATGTTTGCAAATTCAGGAATGGTACAATTTAAAAATGTATTTACTGGATTAGAAAAAAGAGATTATGTAAGGGCAACAACTTCACAAAAATGTGTAAGGGCTGGTGGTAAGCATAATGACCTTGAAAATGTAGGCTACACCCCAAGACACCATACATTTTTTGAAATGCTTGGAAATTTTTCATTTGGAGATTATTTTAAAGAAGAGGCAATTAGTTACGCATGGAATTTAATAACTAAAGAGTTTGGAATTGATAAAAATCGTCTTTATGTAACAGTTTATCATGATGATGAAGAAGCATTTAACTTTTGGAAGAAGATAGCTGGTTTTAGCGATGATAGAATAATCAAGATAGCAACATCAGATAATTTCTGGTCTATGGGCGATACAGGACCTTGTGGACCTTGCTCAGAAATATTTTATGACCACGGTGATCATTTAGAAGGTGGCTTACCTGGTACTAAAAATGAAGATGGTAATCGGTTTATAGAAATATGGAATTTAGTATTCATGCAGTATGAGCAAATTTCAAAAGATAAAAGAATAGATTTACCAAAACCATCTGTAGATACTGGTATGGGTCTTGAAAGAATAGCTGCGCTATTACAAGGAACGTATGATAACTATGAAACAGATCATTTTAAAAAACTAATACTATCTGCATCCGACACATTAAACGTTAAAGTAGATGAGGTTAACCAATCTAGCTTTAGAGTAATAGCAGATCACTTACGAGCAAGTTCATTTTTGTTAGCAGAAGGAGTTTTACCATCTAATGAAGGTAGGGGATATGTACTTAGAAGAATTATGAGACGTGGAATGAGACATTCACATTTGCTAGGTTCCAAAAAACCAGTCTTCTATAGTATCTTTAAAACACTTCTAGAGGAAATGTCTAACAATTACCCTGAGTTAGAAAGAGCACAATCTTTAATTAAAGAAACTTTAAAAGCAGAAGAAGAAAAGTTTTTAGTTTTACTAGATAGAGGAATAAAAATATTAAATGAAGAGTTGTTAAAAGTAGAGAAGATACTACCTGGTGAAGTTGCATTTAAACTTTATGATACATTTGGTTTTCCATTAGATCTAACAGAGGATATTTTGAAAAATAAATCACTGACTGTAGATGGGAAGAAGTTTGACCTATTAATGAAAGAAAGCAAAGAATTAGCAAAAAAAAATTGGAAAGGATCGGGAGATAGCTCAGTAGATCAAATATGGTTTGATATAAAAGATCGTTTAGGAGCAACTGATTTTTTAGGATATTCCACAGACAAAGCAGAAGGTGTAATTACTTTGATTCTTAAAAATAATAAAGAGGTTCAAGATCTACAAAAAAATGATGAAGGAATTATAATTACAAATCAAACACCTTTTTATGGTGAGTCAGGGGGACAAGTTGCCGATACAGGAATAATTTCTAATGAGGTTTTTGAATTTGAAGTGTCTGATGTTCAAAAAAAACTAGGGGATTTATTTGTTCATTATGGAAAAGTTATAAAAGGTTCGGTTAAATTAAAAGACAGTGTTGAATTAAAAATAGATACACATAGAAGAAATAATATTAGAGCCTATCATTCTGCTACTCATTTATTGCACGAAGCGTTAAGAAGAGTTTTGGGCGAGCATGTAACTCAAAAAGGATCTTCAGTTCAGTCTGATCGATTAAGATTTGACTTTAGTCATATGAAGCCTATCTCAGAAGAAGAGATGGGAAAAATTGAAGATTATGTTAACTCAATAATTCAAAAAAAATCAGAGGTGAAAACAAGAATAATGCCACCTAAAGAAGCCGTTGAGAGTGGCGCCTTAGCTTTATTTGGAGAAAAATATGGTGATGAAGTGAGAGTTTTATCTATGGGGGAGGGGGACGAGAAAGATAAATTTTTTTCAACAGAACTATGTGGAGGAACGCACGTTTTAAATACAGCTGACATTGGAAAATTTAAGGTTATAAGCCAATCATCTATTGCAGCAGGTGTTAGAAGAATCGAAGCATTAAGAGACACGCAGTTAGTTGATTTTTTAAAAGAGAAAGAAAACTTATCTAATCTGTCAGACCAAAAAAATGAGGCAGTTATAAAAGAATTAGAGACAAAGATTATTAAATTAGGAGGAAAACCTAATCTTCAAAATAGTGATCAAGTAGCCTTGATAAAAGACCTTAATAAACAATTTGATCAACTTTCAGTTAGCTCAATATTAAAAGATAAAGAAAAAAATAAAATCAATGATCAAATTATTAATGGGTTTAAAGTTAGGTTTCAAAATATTGTAGATTTACCATTTAAAGATCTACGTAAGTTAATTGATGAAGGAAAAAAAGATATTGGCGAAGGATTAGTGATAATTTATGCAATCAATGACAATAAAGTTGGATTAGCCGTAGGTGTTACCAAAACATTAGAGGGCAAGTTTGATGCTGTAAAAATTGTCAGAGCTGGTTCAGAAGTTATTGGTGGTAAAGGTGGTGGAGGAAGAGCTGACTTTGCCCAAGCAGGGGGAACATTGCCTGATAAAATTGAGCAGTCTTTTGAAAGTATTAAAAAATTAATTAATTAAGCTTTTTCTTAAGTTGTCCATCTAACTCATCTAAGAAACCATTAGTAGTTAAGTACTTACTTGAAGGACCAATTAAAATTGCTAAATCTTTAGTCATTGATCCATTTTCAACACAATCAATACAAACTTTCTCTAAAGTTTTTGAAAAATTAATCAACTCTTCGTTTCCATCTAATTTTCCTCTGTGTGCAAGACCCCTAGTCCAAGCAAATATAGATGCAATTGGATTTGTAGAGGTTTCTTTACCTTGTTGATGCATCCTATAATGTCTAGTTACAGTTCCATGGGCTGCTTCAGCCTCCATTACTTTTCCATCTGGAGTTAGTAGAACACTAGTCATTAATCCTAGAGAACCATAACCTTGTGCCATAGTATCTGACTGAACATCACCATCATAATTTTTACAAGCCCAGATATATTTACCACTCCATTTCATGGCACATGCTACCATGTCATCAATTAGTCTGTGTTCATAAGTAATTTTTAATTTTTCAAATTTTTCTTTATACTCTTCATCAAATATTTTTTGAAAAATATCTTTAAAACGGCCATCATATTGTTTTAGGATTGTATTTTTTGTTGATAAATAAACAGGCCATTCTTTAATTAAACCATAGCCAAAACAAGACCTTGCAAAGTCTTCTATTGATTTATCTAAATTGTACATCGATAAAGCTATACCTGGCCCAGGAAAGTTAAAAACTTCATATTTTATTTCTTGGCTACCATCTTCAGCTGTCCATTTAACTTCCATTTTACCTTTTCCAGGAACTTTAAAATCTGTAGCTCTATACTGATCTCCAAATGCATGTCTCCCAATAATCACAGGGTCTGTCCATGAAGGTACTAATTTAGGAATATTTTTACAAACTATTGGCTCTCTAAACACAGTTCCTCCAATAATATTTCTTATAGTTCCATTGGGAGATCTCCACATTTTTTTTAAATCAAACTCTTCAACTCTTGCTTCATCAGGGGTTATTGTTGCACATTTAATGCCAACACCAATTTTTTTAATTGCAGCAGCTGAGTCAATTGTAATCTGATCATTAGTATTATCTCGGCTTTTCATACCTAAATCAAAATATTCAATACTCAAATCTAAATATGGAAGAATAAGTTTACTTTTAATAAACTCCCATATTATTCTTGTCATTTCATCGCCATCAAGTTCGGCAACTGGGTTTTTAACCTTAATTTTAGACATATTTGAATAATATATATTAGTAATTGTAATTTAGTGCTTTATATACATATTAATAAAAAATTATCAAATAGAAGCTTATGTTAGAAAAAATTTTTCCAAAAATTCATTCTGAAGGATACAAATTTTTAGCTATAGCTATTATTGTAACAATTTTTCTATACTTCCTGAATACCCTTCTAGGATTAATTGGGCTAATACTATCTATATGGGTTTATTATTTTTTCAGAGATCCAGAGAGGATTTCAATAAATGATGAGAACTATTTAACAAGTCCTGCTGATGGCGAGGTTTTAATGGTTCATGAGGTTGATGGACCGAAAGAACTTGGTTTAGAAGATAAAAAATTCACTAAGATTAGTATTTTTATGAATGTATTTGATTGTCACGTTAATAGAACACCTTGTGAAGGTAAAATTTCAGAAATACTTTATAAACCAGGAAAATTTTTAAATGCATCACTCGATAAAGCAAGTGAAGATAATGAAAGAAATTATTACAAGATAACAAATAGTCATGAAGAAGAGATTATTGTTGTTCAGATTGCAGGCTTAATTGCTAGAAGGATTGTATGCGAGTCTTCAAAGGATCAAAATTTGCAACAAGGTGAAAGAATTGGAATGATAAGATTTGGAAGTAGGGCTGATGTTTATTTTGAAAATTACGAAACGTTAGTTAAAGTAGGACAAAAGACTATTGCTGGTGAAACGCTATTAGCTAAAAGGTAACTTATGGAACAACCTAAAAATAATTTTAAAATGGTTTCTGACAAAAAAGCAAGAATGATTCTTCCTAATGCAATTACATTGATTGGAGTTTGTATTGGTTTAACTTCAATTAAATTTGCTTTAGATGGAAAGTTTGCACTAGCTATAATTGCAATATTATTTGCAGGTTTAATGGATGCCTTGGATGGAAGAATAGCAAGATTAATTAAAGGAACATCTAAGATGGGTAAAGAACTTGATTCCCTAGCAGATGTAATTAGTTTTGGTGTAGCACCCGCATTTATAATGTACTTCTGGAGTTTACAATACTTAGACAAATTAGGTTGGTTTGTTTGTTTGATGTATGTAGTGTGTGTCGCCTTAAGACTTGCCAGATTCAATGTCAATTCTGAAGAAGAATCATCTTGGAAAGATAATTTTTTTGAAGGTGTGCCAGCACCAGCAGGGGGGATTATTGTTTTAATGCCTTTAGTTTTAAGCTTTAGTGGATTAGGAGAAATTTTTTTCAAAATTAATTATGATCTAGTAGTGCCCGCATTCTTTATTGCGGTTTCAATATTATTGATAAGCATAGTTCCGACTTATTCATTTAAAAGAATAGTTATCCCAAGATCTATGACAAAATTTTTATTATTTGGAATAGTCTTATTTTTTGGTGCATTGTTAGTTTATACATTTAAAATTTTAGTAATTAGCATTTTTTTATATTTATGCTTAATTCCAGTAAGTTATCTTCATTATAAAAAGATAAAAAAAGAAAAAAATATTATTACTGAAAAAAATGAAAATGATGATTTAGAAGATATTTTATAAATGAAAAAAAATGTAATCGTTTCACTAGCTGACTCAAATTACTTCAATTTACTTAATGAACTAGTTGACTCTATTAAAAGCTTTGAAAAAAGTAAAGATATAGCAATTTGCATTCTAGATGCTGGTTTATCAGAAGGACAAAAAAAAATTTTATCAAAAAAAGTTGATGAAATTAAATCAGCAGAATGGGACATTGATGTTCCAACATTTAAAATAAAAGGAAGAGAGTGGTTAAAGAGTCAAGTATCTAGAGCCTTTTTACCAAAATATTTTCCAAGTTATGAAAAATATTTATGGATTGATTGTGACGCTTGGGTGAATGATTGGAATTCTGTTGAATTATATTTTAAAGCTTGTGAAAATGGTAAATTAGGAATTACTCAAACATTAGGACCGGGATATAAAATAATGTCAAAAGTAAACTGGCTATTTGGGAAAGTGGCAATAATTAAATCTCAAAATTTTAAACATGCAATAAAATCAAAAATTGGAATAGATAAAGCAAGAAAATTAGCTTTTGCCCCACATATAAATATTGGAGTTTTTTCGTTAGAAAAAAATTCATCTGGCTGGGTTTCTTGGCAAAAAAATCTAGAGCAAACTTTAAAAAGTGGAAATATTTTTGGCTCAGAAGGTCTTGCTATCAATATGTCAGTTTATATAGATGAATTAGAAACTGAATTTTTACCATTAAACTGTAATTGGATTGCTAGTAATTTATTACCTAAATTTGACGAGATTAAGAATACATTCGTTGAACCTTATTTACCAAATTATGAAATAGGAATTATGCACTTAGCTGCTGGAATTTGGGATTCTGATAAAGATATGAGGTTACATAAAGATGTTAAAATTAATATTAAGACTATTCAGCAAAAAGTATTATCTAAAAGTCTAAGATTTGGTCATTAATTGAAAAAGAATAGAATTTCTAAAAATTGGATCAACAAACAAAAAAGAGACATTTATGTTAGACAATCTCAGGTAGATGGCTATCGAGCTAGATCTGCATATAAATTAATAGAAATTGATCAAAAATTTAAGATATTTAAAAATGGAATATCAGTAATAGATTTAGGTGCATCACCAGGTAGTTGGTCTCAATATATTTCAAGAACAGTAAAAAGTGGAAGATTAGTTTCTATTGACATAAAGGGTATGGAAGAAATTGAGAATACAATCCAAATTAAAGGTGATTTTACTGATTTATATTCTCAAGAAAAAATAAAAAGCTTATTCAAATCAAAAGTCGATGTTGTCGTGTCCGATATGGCTGTTAATACAACGGGTATAAAAGATATAGATGCAATTTATACAGGGGAACTTGCAATGGAAGCTATGAATTTCTCAAAAGAAATGTTGGTTAAAGAAGGGCGATTTGTCTCTAAGATTTTTTTAGGCTCATCATTTAACGAAATTGTTGCCTTGGGCAAAAAATTATTCAAAGAAGTGAAGGTTTTTAAACCTAAGTCTAGCAGAAAAGAATCTAAAGAAAGTTTTATTATTTGTAAAATTTTAAGATAGGGACTTTTTTTTTGAAAGGAATCATATATAAATCATTATGGATCCTATAAAAGAAGCACTTACCTTTGATGATGTCACAATGGCACCTAAATACTCAGAAGTTCTACCTTCTGAAGTTGATACCAGTACAAAATTATCATCTAATTTAACATTAAAAATACCTTTATTATCCTCTGCAATGGATACGGTTACTGAGAGTAAAATGGCTATAGCAATAGCTAAAGCTGGAGGCATAGGTGTAATTCACAGAAACCTTGATATCAAAAAACAAATTAAAGAAATTAAAAAGGTTAAAAAATTAAACCTATTAGTTGGTGCTGCCGTTGGAGCAGGGCCTTTAGAAATTAAAAGAGCAGAGGCTATTTTAAAAGAAAAAGTAGATTTGATTGTTGTTGATACAGCCCATGGACACAGCAAAAAAGTTGCGGAAATTATTAAAGCGATAAAAAAATTAAAAAAAAACAAAACAACTTTATGTGCTGGAAATATTGCAACTGCAGAAGCAGCAAAATTTTTAATAAAGTTAGGAGTAGATATTATTAAAGTTGGAATTGGACCAGGATCAATTTGTACAACTAGACTAGTTGCAGGTATTGGTGTTCCGCAGTTAAGTGCAATACTTGCTGTTAAAAAAGGTGTTAAAAATAATAAAGTAAAGATAATTTCAGATGGTGGAATTAAATATTCAGGTGATTTAGCTAAAGCATTGTCAGCAGGAGCTGATGCGGTAATGATTGGCTCGTTATTTGCAGGAAGCCTAGAAACACCCGGAAGGCTAATTAAAAAAAATGGGAAATTATTTAAAAGTTTTAGAGGCATGGGCTCTGTTGGAGCAATGAATAAAGGTTCAGCTGATAGATATTTTCAAACTAAACAAAAAGATATATCTAAATATGTTCCAGAGGGAGTAGAGGGTTTTGTGAAGTATAAAGGAGATGTTAAAAGTATAATTTATAAATTAATTGGAGGTTTAAAATCATCCATGGGTTATCTAGGTGCGAAAAAAGTTCCAAATCTTAAAAATAAACCTAATTTTGTAAAAATAACAAAAGCAGGTTTTTATGAAAGTATGGTTCATAATGTTGATCAAGTAAAAAATGAAAGTAAATATTAATGCAAAAAATAAATAAATTAACAATAATAATGTTTATGCTTTTAAATCTTGGAAGCTATTCTTTAGCAGAAAATAATTTTTTTGAAAAAGCAAAAAACAAATATGATGAACAGAAATATGAAGAGTCTAAATTTTTGTTTCAAAGAAATATTGTTTTTAACCCTAAGGATCAAAATTCATATTTATATTTAGCAAAAATTTATAATTTTGAAGAGAATAAAAAAGAAGAACAAAAAAACATTGATACTGTGCTTTTATTAGATCCAAAAAATGAAGAAGCAAATTATATGCTTATGGAAATAGAATTAAAAAGATCTAATTACTCTAAAGTTAAAGAGTTAGCTGATAATTTCTCTAAAATTTGTAATAGATTATGTGATAAAAAAAATTCAATTTTAGAATCCTTAAAGAATTTGGAACCTAAAAATGAGTCTTAGTAGTAATTTAAGTAAAATTTTAATAATTGATTTTGGTTCTCAATTTACACAATTGATTGCAAGAAGAGTAAGAGAACTAGGCGTTTTTTCAGAAATTGTTAGCCACAAAAAAATAGAAATAACCAAAATTATAAAAGAAAATTTATCTGGAATAATTCTTTCTGGTGGTCCTCTAAATGTTTATGAAAATGATAAATTTAAATTTGATAAAAAGATTTTAAGGCTAGGAGTTCCAATCCTAGGCATATGTTTTGGACACCAGGTATTATCAAAATTGCTAGATGGTAAAGTTAAAAAATCAAAACACAGAGAGTTTGGTCTTGCTACTATAAAAAAAGTATCAAATAGCATTTTAACCAAAAATTTTTTTAATAAAGATAAGACAAGTAATGTTTGGATGAGCCATGCTGATCAAGTATCCAAAATGCCAAAAAATTTCAAAATTATAGCGTCTACAAAAAATTCTAAATTAACAATAATTGAAAATACTAAAAATAATTTTTATGGAGTACAATTTCACCCGGAAGTAACACACACTAATAAAGGAAAAATCTTATTACGTAATTTTGTTTTCCTTATATGTAAAACTAAAAAAAATTGGTCTTCAAAAGATCAAAAATTAAAATTAATTAATGAAATTAAAGACCAAGTAGGTAATAACAAAGTAATTTGTGGATTATCGGGTGGTGTTGATAGTAGCGTGGTTGCTCAATTGTTAAGTAAAGCAATCGGAAAAAATTTAACTTGTATTTTTGTTAATAATGGCCTTTTAAGAAAAAATGAAGAAACTCAAGTTGTTAGTACATTTAAAAAAAAATTAAAAATGAATTTAATTTATGTCAATGCAGAAAATGAATTTATTAGAAAATTATCAAATGTATCTGATCCAGAAAAAAAGCGAAAAATTATTGGAAATTTATTTATTAAAATATTTGAGAGATATGCAAAAAAAATTAAAAATGTTCAATTTCTTGCACAAGGCACTCTTTACCCTGACCTAATTGAAAGTAAATCTGTGACAGGTAGTCAAACTTCAAAAATAAAATCACATCATAATGTTGGTGGCCTTCCAAAAATAATGAAATTAAAATTAGTAGAACCTCTTAAATTTTTATTTAAAGATGAGGTTAGAAAATTAGGGCTCGAACTTAATTTATCAAATGACATAATTTCTAGACATCCGTTTCCTGGTCCGGGCTTGGCGATAAGAATGCCTGGAATTATAACAAAAGAAAAAATTAAAATTTTAAAAGAAGCAGATTTCTATTTTATTAAAGCTTTAAGAGATCATGGATTATATGATAAAATTTGGCAAGCTTATGCTGCTTTACTACCAGTAAAAACTGTGGGTGTTATGGGAGATAATCGTACCTATGAACATATTTGTCTACTAAGAGCAATTACATCTGAAGATGGAATGACTGCTGATTTTTTTGATTTTCCTAAAGGTTTTATGCAATTAATTTCTAATCAAATTATTAACAATATTAGAGGTATTAATAGAGTAGTTTATGATATTACCTCAAAACCTCCAAGTACCATTGAATTAGAGTAATATTTTACTATAGAGTAGAGAGTATTATGAAATATTTACACAACAAAATTATTAACTTTATTAAAAAAAAAAATAAATCAAAAATTATAAGTCTTACCGCTTACTCTAAAAATATTGCATCTATAATAGATAAACATTGTGATCTTATCTTGGTAGGCGACTCTCTTGGCTCTGTACTTTATAGTTTTTCTTCTACAAAAAAAGTGACATTGGGTATGATGATTGAACATTCTAAAAGTGTAAGAATGGGTGTTAAAAAAAGCTTAATGGTAGTAGACATGCCTCATAATACTTACCGAAACCCAAAGGAAGCTTTAAGTAATGCAAAAAAAATAATCTCTAAAACGAAGTGTGATGCTATAAAGCTTGAAGGTGGTAAAAAAGTTGTTCAAATAATCAAAACTTTAATTAAGAATAGAATTCCAGTAATGGGACATCTTGGTGTTCTTCCACAATCTGCAACAAATTTTAAATTTAAAGGAAAAGAAACAGCAGAAAGAAAAATTATTTTAAGAGATTCTAAACTTTTAGAAGAAGCAGGCGTTTTTTCAATTGTTCTAGAGTGTGTTGAAAGCTCATTGGCAAAAGAAATTACAAAAACTATTAAAATTCCTACAATTGGTATTGGGGCGTCAGTACACTGTGATGGGCAAGTTTTAGTTACAGATGACCTGATAGGGTTAAATAAAATTAAAGCTAGATTTGTTAAAAGATATTCAAATATTGAAAAACAAATAAATGAAGCTGCACTAAAGTTTAAGAAAGATGTTGTTACAAGCAAGTTTCCTACTAAGAAACATTCATACTAAATTAAAAATATTGTTTAAATGTTTCATTAATTGACAAAACACCATAATCATTTAATCCACCGATTATTAATTGTAGTGCCACAATTAAAATAAAACCTAGGCCTACATAGGCTATCCATAAGTGTTTTTGAATATAATTTGCCAAATAAGTAGCTAATGCTCCAGTTAATACTACAGACAAAATAAGACCAAATATCATGAAACTAAAATAACCTTTTGCAGCACCAACCACTCCAATAACGTTATCAAAGCTTATCGTGATATCTGCAAATAAAACTTTATAAATACTTTTTACAAATGAAGGTTCTGTAGATTTCTTTACTGGTGATTTAATTTTATTTTTCATTTCAACTAAATCTTTCCTTAAATCATTAACAATCCAAATTAGAAGTAGCCCACCTAAAATTTTAATATAATAAAATTCAAATAGGTAAGTGGCAAAAAGTGCAAAAATAATTTTAAAAACTAGAGCTCCAGCAACACCCCAGAGAATTATTTGCTTTCTATTCTTTGGTACAAAGTTAGCAGCAATTAAACCAATAATAATAGCGTTATCAGCAGCTAAGATGATATCTATAAAAATGATTTGGGTTAAAATTATGAATTCTTCTATCAATATGTTTTATAATATTGAAAATTTACAATAATTCAATCTAAAGTATATTTTTTTTACTTATGATATTAGCGGGTATTATTGTAATAATTTTTCCAGAGATTGCACTATGGTTACCAAATAAAATGTCAGCAAACATTAATTAAAATTTAATATTTAGATTTTTTAGTTCCTTCTATTATTTCTTTTAGTTCGTCAAACTCTTCACAGTTACAGGTTTTTAAAACTTCTAATCTTTCTTTAGCCATATCCATTCTATTAGTAGCCACATAAAGCTCACCAAGGTACTCATTTATTCCATCATGATTGGGTTCAATTTGTAAGCCTTGTAAGTAAAATTTTTCACCCTCTTCATAATCTCCAAGTTTTCTAGTGGTAAAACCTAAATAATTTAAAGTATCTGCTTGTAGTGGTTTTTTCTCATTAGATTTTAAAAGAAGCTCTCGTGCCTTTGCATATCTTTTTTGTGCTTTATCAATTTTATTCTTTTTTTCATATTTCTTTGCAATTTTAATCAAATCTACAGCTTTAGCGTAGTAAGACTTAACTTTAGTTACAGGTGGATCATCTGAACCAGCAGAATAAGAGTTAGTTGATAGCAAGATTAAAGTAAAAAAAGTTAAAAAAATTTTTTTCATAGTTATATAAATTTTCTCATTAAATTTAATGGTTTTAGTTTAAGTCCATTATCAATTAAATTATTTCTGATAGATTTTGCAGTAGCTAATGAACTTTCATTATCACCATGTATACAAACTGAGTCAATCTCACAAGGTATCTGTTTACCACTGAGACAATTTATTGCCTGATTTTTAACCATACATAATACATGTTTTTTTGCTAATTCTGGGTCAATGATTAAAGCGTTTGGTTTTGTTCTAGAAATTAAATTTCCATTATCTTCATAGTTTCTATCTGCAAAAATTTCACAAGCTATTCTCAAACTATTTTTCTTAGCAGCAACTTCCATTAACGAACCAGTTGGAACAAGATAAATGATATCTTTATTAATCTCTTTAATAGCCACAGCTAGAGTTGTGGCTAATTCTAGGTCTTCACAGGCCATGTTATTAAGTGCCCCATGTGGTTTAATATGAGTCACATTTTCATTATATTTTTGAGCAATTTTTTGTAATATTTCATATTGTTCAAAAATTATTTTTTTTATTTCTAAAGAATTTAAATTCATTCTTTTTCTTCCAAAGTTTTCAGGATCATTAAAAGAAGGGTGAGCACCCAAACTAACACCATTTTTTTTTGAAATTTGAATAACCATATCCATTGTTTGTTCATCTCCTGCATGGTACCCACATGCAATGTTTGCAGAATTTACAATATTAAGTAATTCTGGATCATTCTTGATAGAATGAAACTTAGATTTTTCTCCTAAATCACAATTGATATTAATTTCCATACTCTTTAGTCTGGAGTATAACATGGCATGGTTAAAAATATATCAAATCTTGGTGATGCAGCTGTATATTGTGATTTTGGCTCAGAAGTTAATGAAGTAATAAATGCAAGTGTCATAGAATATTTTCACCATATATCAAAATTAATAAAAGATAAAAAGATCGAAGGAATAACTAATTTAACACCCTCTTATAATAAATTAATCATTAGTTTTGATTTAACTATAACCAACTATAAAAAAATCAAAAATTTTACTGAAGGTTTAACCATTAATAGAGATATTAAAAACAATAATCAAAAAATCAAGATCCCAGTTTGTTGTGATGATGAGTATGGATTAGATTTTTTAAGGCTAATTGAAAAATTGAATATAGATAAAGATAAAATATTAGAACTGTATTTTGGCAAAGAATATTTTTGTTATATGACAGGTTTTATTGCTGGAATGCCTTTTTTAGGAGATCTTAATGAAAATATTAGATGCGATCGATTGGAAACACCAAGATTAAAGATGCCTAAAGGATCAGTAGGAATAACAGAACAATTTGCAAATATTTATACTTTTGAAAGCCCTGGTGGTTGGAATATTATTGGTAACACTCCAAAGAAAATTTTTGATGATAAAAATTTAGATCAACCAGCTTTAGTTAATCCAGGTGATAAAGTAAGTTTTTATCAAATAACAAAAGAAGAATATTTAAATTGGAATGAATAAAGCATATTTTGAAATTTTAAGAGCGGGTGTTAACACTACCATTCAAGATAAAGGTAGAAATCACTTATATCATGTTGGAATTGCAGTAAGTGGTGCAATTGACCAGAGAAATTACACATTATCAAATAGATTGGTTGATAATCAATTAAATGAGCCTGTAGTAGAGTTTGCATACCAAGGCCCTCTTTTAAAGTTAAAGAATGGAAAAATTAATTTTGCAATATCTGGAGATATTTTTTTTAAGATTATTAGAAAGAATTTAGAGATTGAAGATTGTGAGTGTTACAAAAGTTATTTTTTAGATGAAGAGGATCAAATAGATATAATATCAACCAAAAATTCTACGTATGGATATTTAGCTGTTAATGGTGGCTTTGATCTAGAAAAAACCTGGGGCAGTTATTCCATAAATACTAAAGCAAATATTGGACCAAATAATGGAAAAAAATATTCCATAAATGATAAAATTTTTATTAAAAAGATTAATATCAAAAGCCAAATAAACAAAAAAATAAATTATAATTACTCTACTGATAATATCATTAGAATTATTAAAGGTACAAATTTTGACTATTTTTCTAAGGTCGCAATAGAAAAATTTTTTAATGAAGGTTTTTTAATCACAAACCTTGTTGATAGAATGGGCATAAGATTAAAAGGTTCTAAATTAGAAAATATAAAAAACACCAATATCAAATCAGAAGGTTTGGTTAGAGGAGTTATTCAGGTACCTGCTGATGGTAATCCAATAATAATGTTATCTGATCATGGAACAGTTGGAGGATATCCAAAGATTGGTGTAGTTATTGCTGCTGATCTTGATTTAATTGGGCAATTAACCCCTGGAACAAAAATAAACTTTAAGGAAGTAAGTCTTGAAGAAGCTCAGAATATATTTAAAGCATACACAGAAGATACAAATAGATATTTAAATGAATGTAATTAATAAAATTCCAGGTCCATTGCTTATTTTTATGGGAGCTCTAAGTTTAAGTTTTGGTGGGCTTATTGTAAAAAAATTTGAAGGCTCTACAGAGTGGCAAATTCTTTTTTGGAGATCTTTATTTTTTACACTCACGGTTTTAGCCTTTTTAATAATTACTTATAGAAAGAAAACTTTAAGCTCTTTCTATAAATCTGGATTACCAGGTTTTTTTGGGGGCATTGTATTATCATTCGGATTTTGTGGTTATGTATATGCAATGTCCAATACATCGGTTGCTAATACTAATTTTATAATCTCATTACAGATTTTATTTCTTGCAATTTTTGGCTACCTATTTTTAAAAGAAAAAATTTCAACAATAACTCTAGTTTCAATAATATTAGCAATAACAGGAGTTATTTTAATGGTTGGCAATGATCTTAGACCAGGTAATCTTTCAGGAAACTTAGCTGCATTTACAATGCCTATCACATTTGCAGTCTTAATCATGATAGTAAGAAAATTTCCTACAGTAGACATGATACCTGCACAATTTGTTGCTGGAGTAAGCTCATGTTTGATAGGGTTAAGCGTATGTATTTACTATTCACATAATTTATTGGTTTCGCCTAATGATATATTTTTAGGTTTCTTAGCAGGCTTTTTTCAAGTTGGTTTTGGTTTTATATTCATTACGATCGGTGCACGTAGTACACCTTCAGCAATGGTTGGAGTAATTATGCTATCCGAATCTGTTTTAGGGCCCGTTTGGGCTTTTTTATTTGCTGGTGAACGGGCACCATTATTTACATTAATTGGAGGTGCAATTATTCTGTTTGCTGTTTTACTTCAATTTTCATCGTTGCTTTTATCTGGTAAAAAAGAAAAAATTATTAATTGACTCTGACCTACATCTGGTAGATTATTCTCATATACGGGAGAGACTACAAGCTATCGTAGCGCCGAAGGAGCAACCACCCAGGAATCTCTCAGGCAAAAGGACCGTAACATATTAACTCTGGAAAGAGATTAAGTTCTCGCCGACGGAATAAAACTCTCAGGCAAACATACAGATGGGTACAGTGAGTTAATATGGAAAATAAAAAAACAGCACTTTACAAATTACATCAAAAGCATGGAGCTAAATTTGTTCCATTTGCTGGTTATCAAATGCCAATTCAATATTCTAAAGGAATTATTGAGGAGCATAAAAGTACAAGAGAAAATGCAGGTATTTTCGATGTGTCACATATGGGCCAGCTATTCATTAAAGGAGACAACACATTAGCAAAAAGCCTTGAAAAAATTTTTCCAGCTGAGTTGAGCAACGCTAAATTAAATCAGTCAAAATATAGTTTTTTAATGAATGAAGAAGCAGGAATTTATGACGACTTAATTATCACAAAAGTTGAAGGTGGTTTTAACATTGTATTGAATGCTGCTTGTAAGAATACAGATTTTAAACTTTTATCAAAATTATTAGAAAATAAGTATGAAATGATTTTAAGTGA
>CAJQTH010000014.1 GCA_905618905.1 uncultured Candidatus Pelagibacter sp.
CTAAAAGTTCTCTTAATTGTAGTTTTTTGTATAGCTTTTCTACTTTTTTCTTTAAATATATTTTTAGTAATAAATATTTTATTATTTTTTTTTACTCCAATATAAACTAGTCCAACAGGTTTTTTCTTATTGCCACCATTTGGTCCTGCAATTCCTGTAATTGAAACATTAATTTGTGCTTTAGAAATTTTTGATAAATTTTTAACCATAGCCTCACAACATTGAGGGCTAACAGCGCCATATTTTTGAATAATACTTTTATTTACTTTTAAAACAGTTATTTTTGCTTGATTTGAATAAGTGACAAGACCTAAACCAAATACTTTCGAGGCTCCACTTACGGACGTTATTTCTGATGCAAGCATTCCACCCGTACAAGACTCAGCAAAAGCAATTTTTAATCTTTTTTTAGTTAATATTTTTACTAAATTTTTCATTATAAAACGTAACTTTTAATAATCATGAAACACACAAGTGTTAATACAACATAAAATCCCGCACAAATATCATCCATAATTACACCAAAACTATTCTTAAAGTTTTTATCAAAAAAGTTTACAGGAAATGGTTTCATGATATCAAAATATCTAAAAAGAATAAAAAATAGAGCATAATAAACAATAGCTTCACCAGCATCTTTTGTTGTTCCATGAGATATCTCATAAAGATATATGGGTATCGATTGACCTAAAAATTCATCAATAATAATTTCACTAGGATCTTTATTCTCATTATTTTCTATATGACTTGAAACGGCATAAAATGAGTAAATAAATATTATTATCAACCCAAATAAAATTATATTTGGTGAAATATTTAAAGTGTGAAATAGATAATAAAGAATAATTACAGTCGCTAATGACCCAAATGTTCCAGGCATATATTTAACTTTACCAAGACCAAACATAGTAACTAATAATGAGTTGAAAGATTTAATCATTTTTAATAACAGAAGCTATCACTTCACAAGCTATAGCTTTTTCTTTACCAATTACACCTAACTTTTCAGTTGTTTTACCTTTTATATTAATTTGAGTGGGAGAGATATTACAAATTTTTGCAATACAGTTTATTATTTGTTTTTTATATTTTTGAATTTTAGGTTTTTGAGTAATGATATTTATATCAAGATTATTGATTAAGTAACCTTTTTTTATACTTTGCTTAATTATTTCACTTAATAGAATTGTAGATCTAATATTCTTAAATTTCTTATTCTTATCTGAGAATTTTTCACCAATATCACCCATAGAACAAGCCCCAAGAATTGCGTCTGTTACAGCATGTAACACAGGATCTCCATCTGAATGACCTAATGTACCAATTGGTGAGGGTATTTTAACCCCACCTAAATAAAGTTTTTTATTAGGTACCAATCTATGAACGTCAAAACCTAGTCCAAATTTTATTAGATTATTAAATTTAATATCTGTATTTACTGTAATTTTACTATTAGTAGTTTCGCCTTTTATAATTTTTATTTTTTTACCAGCTCTTACAAACAAGTTTGCATCATCAGCAACCTCGGTACTTTTATTATTTTGAAGTGAATAAAGTTTTTTATAGTTAAAAGCTTGAGGTGTCTGAATTAAGTAAATATTTTCTCTTTTTAAATTTTTAACAATATTCGAAATTTTTTGCTTAACTGAATCTGCAGTTTGGATTGCTGGAATTACACAGTCATTTGACTTTAATCCATCCATTAATTTCTTTAAAAGTTTTAGAGAAAAATTTGGTCTTGCAGCATCATGAATTATTACATTTTTAAAATTATTTCCTTTAATACTTCTTAAGGCGTTATAGGCAGACTCTGCTCTTGTTTTACCACCTGAGATAATTTTGATGTTTTTGATATTGAGTTTTTTGATATAATTTTTATGCTTTTTATTTATTACAAGAACAATTTTACTAAATTTATTAAAAACTTTAGCTTTATCTATTGAATGTAATAATAGAGGCTTACCTCTATAATTTATGTAGGGTTTTGGAATATTTGAATTAAATCTTTTACTTTCGCCACCAGCAAGTATTATAAAACAACTATTCATGATAAAAATATATAACACATTATTTTGTTCACAATGATTGATTTTATTAAAAAAAATATATTCATCATTGTAATATTTTTAATCACTTTATTCATAGGTTTTATAACTTTTTTAACATTTATTGATAAAAGTTTTTTAAAACTATCTGACAATAATCTCCAGATTTTATTAATTGGAAATATTGCACTGTTAATACTTCTTTTCTTTATGATATTTTCAGAAGTAAGAAATTCCTTAAAGATAGATGTTGATGTAAGTGGTTATAAAGCCAATAGAAAATATATAACGTTTTTTGCATTATTTACTTTAATTCCTTCAATTTTAATTTCTTTATTTTCATTATTTCTCCTTTCATTTGCTCTTGATAAATATCTGGATAAGAAAATTACAACAGCTGTTAATAACTCTTATGAAATTGCAAAAAGTTATACAGAGGAGGTTAGAACTAAAACTCAATCAGAGATAATTTTAATAGCATTTGATTTAAACAAAAGTATCAATTTTTTAAACACAAATATTAATCAATTTAAAAGTTTTCTAAATACTCAAAAATTAATTAGAGGTATGGATGAGGTTCATATTATTGATGGTAATGGGAATTTATATCTATCAACATTACAAGATAACACATTGTATACACCACCTTTAAGTGATGCTTTAGAAATGGTACAAAATGATAAAAGACCACTTAAAATCATTAATGCTTTTAAAAATCAAACAGCATCTATTATAAAGCTTGAAAATTTTGATGATAAATATTTATATATAGTTAAGTATTTAGATAAAAAAATTTCTCAATATTTAGTGGAATCTCAAGAGGCACTTAATTTTTATTACACAGTTTTAAATAAGCAAACTGGTATTAAGATATCATTTGTATTTATTTATCTCGTTATAGTCTCATTGTTATTATTTTTATCCATATCAATTGCTATAAGATTTTCATCAAGATTTTTTAGGTCTATTAATAATTTGATTATTGCATCTTCAAATATTGGAAAAGGCAATTTAGACATTAAAGTACCAGAAATTGAAACTGATAAAGATATGGAGGTTTTAAATCAAAATTTTAATTTAATGATAGATAAATTAAAATCTCAACAAGAGAAGCTTATAATTAAAGAAAGACACGAAGCTTGGGAAAATTTAGCTAGAAAATTAGCTCATGAAATTAAAAATCCACTCACACCCATTCAATTAACTGTTGATAAACTAAAGAGTAAATATTCAGAAAAAATAGTAGACCATGAAAAAGATGATTTTTCAAAAAGCTTGTTGATTATTGGTAAACAAATTAAACAAATTGAAAATTTAGTTAATGAATTTTCAGATTTTGCCAGAATGCCGAAGCCAATTCTTAAGGATAATAACTTGGTTTCACTGATAAATGATAACATTAAACTAACAGGTGAATTGGACAATGAAATAGCAATTGATTTTAAGGTAAATAAACCAGAGGTTCTATTAAATTCTGATAGTGAACAATTAAGTAGAGTTTTCTTCAATTTACTTAAAAATGCTATTGAAAGTGTACAGGAAAAAAAAATAGATAATGATAATTTTGTTGGTAAAATTGATGTTACTCTTAATGAAAATGAGGAAAATATTAATTTTATAATTGCTGATAATGGTTTAGGTTTTGGGATACTTGCTGATAATATAAAAGATATTTTAAACCCTTATTTTACAACTAAGAAAAAAGGTACTGGCTTAGGTTTGGCTATTGTTAATAAGATAATTAATGATCATAATGGTAAAATAAATTTTATACCACTTGAGAATGGCGCAAAAATAGAAATTATATTTACCAAGTAATGAGCACTGAAATATTAATTATTGATGATAATGCCGATATTAGAAATATAATTAATGATCTAATAATTGAAGCTGGTTACAAAACAAGATTGGCTGCAAACTACAATCAAGCTTTAAACGAGATTGACAAAAAACTTCCAGACGTTGCAATTATAGATGTTAAGCTAGACAAAGGTGACAATGATGGTCTAGAGCTTTTATCACATATTAAGACTAAGGATAAAAATATCCCAGTTATAATAATTACAGGACATGCAAATGTAGAAATGGCTATTAAAGCTTTAAAAGCAGGTGCCTTCGAATTTATTGAAAAACCTTTTAACCAAGAGAGATTATTAAATTTTGTTAATAGAGCTGTTGAAAATATAAACCTTAAAAATAAGAACAGGGAATTTGAAAGTAAACTTTTTTATTCTTATGAGTTAATTGGTGTTAGCGATAATATTAAGAATATAAAAGAACAAATTAATAAAATATCAGTTTCAGAAAGCAGAATTTTTATTAATGGTCCTACTGGCTCGGGTAAAGAATTGATTGCAAGAAAAATTCATAAGGAGTCTAAAAGACAAAAGGGTCCTTTTGTTATTTTGAATGGTGCTTTATTAGATATTAAAAAATATGAACTAGAGCTGTTCGGTGAAGAAAAAGATAATGGTTCAATAACTTATGGCGCTCTAGAAAAGTCATCTGGAGGAATACTTTTAATTGATGAGATTTCCGAAATACCACTTGATACTCAATCTAAAATCTTAAGAGTTTTGATAGATCAAAAATTTAGAAGAATTAATGGCAACCATGATATTAATGTTGATGTAAGAATTATATGCTCAACTAGCAAGAATATAAAAAAGGAAATTGAAAATGGTAGTTTTAGAGAAGATTTGTACCATCGATTAAATGTATTCGTAATTAATATTGATCCTTTAAAAAGTAGAGTTACAGATATACCTTTATTAGTTGAATATTTTTCTGAAAAAATTTCAACGAATTACAATTTAAAAAAATTAAGTATTGATACTAACAATAATTATTTACTTAATTATGATTGGCCTGGTAATGTTAGGGAGTTAAGAAATCTTATAGAAAGAATTGCTATACTTTCACCTGATAGCTCTGATAAAATTTCAAATATCATTAAAGAATCCTTAAAAACACCAGATTTTGATAATGTAACCTCAGAAAACTCTTTATCTATACCATTAAAAGAGGCTAGAGAAAATTTTGAAAAAGAGTATTTAACTACACAATTAAAAAAATTTAATGGCAATATATCTAAAACTGCCGATTTTATAGGAATGGAAAGATCAGCCTTACACAGAAAACTCAAAAGTTTGGGAATTAAGGAATTAAATTAAATGAATATTATAATATGTGGTGCTGGTAGAGTAGGTTTTACTATAGCAAAAATTTTAAGTGAACAAGGACACTCTATAACTGTAATTGACCAATCAAGTGAAGATATACAAAAAATAGATGATGCACTAGATGTTAAGTCTATTGTTGGTAAAGGCACTTATCCTTCAATTTTAGAAAAAGCAAACGCAGCAGATGCTGATATGATTATTGCAGTAACCCGTAATGATGAAATTAACATGTTGATATGTCAAATAGCATTTTCAATATTTAACGTTCCAAAAAAAATAGCAAGAATTAGGTCACAAGATTATTTAAATCCTAAGTTTACAAAAGTTTATAATAAAGAAAATTTACCAATAGATGTTATTATCTCACCTGAAATAGAAATAGCAAAGTCTCTACAAAGAAAATTAGAAGCACCTGGTTCACTAGACAATGTGCCTTTTGCAAATAATAAAATTAGATTGCTTGAGATTTTGATAGATACTAATTGTCCAATAAAAGATATTAAGCTAAACGAACTTACTAAAAAGTATCCAAAATTAAGCTCAAATATAATGGGTGTAATTAGAGATGAAAAATTTGTTTTACTAAAAAAAACTGATGTAATGCTTAAAGATGACAAGGCTTATGTCGTAATTAATGCTTCACAAATGAAAGAAACTTTAACAGCCTTTGGTCATACAGAAAAGGTTTCAAATAAAATTTTGATTATTGGTGGTGGTAACATAGGCTTTAACTTAGCAAAAAATTTGGAAGAAAGTTTTGACTTTGCAAGAGTTAAAATAATTGAAAAAGATAAAGAAAGAGCCGAGCTAATAGCAAGCCAACTAAACAACACAATAGTTATTAATGGTAATGCACTAGATGAAGAAGTTTTATTAGAAGCAAATTTAGAAGAGGTCCAAACTGTTTTAGCACTTACTAATGATGATGAGGATAATTTAATGGTAAGTGTATTAGTTGAAAAATTTGCTAAAGATAATGATGAATTAAGTGATAAAAGAACTATGGCTTTAATTAATAAGCCTAATTATTCTCTTTTACAAAATTCTCTAAAAATTGATGATTTTATTGATCCTAGAATGAATACCGTTTCTAGTATCCTAAAACATATTCACAAGGGAACAATTGAAAATGCGTATAGTATTTTAAACGGAGAATATGAAATTATCGAAGCAGAAATTATTGAAACTTCAGAGCTTATTAATAAAGAATTAAAAAATTCAAACCTACCAGAGGAAATAAGAATTGGTGCAGTTTTAAGGGGTGACGAAATTATTATTCCTAGATCAAATTTTATATTCAAAAAACAAGATACTATAGTTCTTTTAGCTAAAAGAGATTTTCTTCATGTTGTAGAAAATATGTTTCGAATAAGCCCTATTTAATTTAATGAAATACTTTAAACTCATTTATTTGAGTGTTTTTTTTGGAATAGTTTCAATTTTAGCTTTTTTTAATATCACTTACTCTTATTATCTAGATCTTTATCTAAATTTAAATACCTACATACACACATTCATAGTCTCTTTTTCTTTAACTATATTATTTTATTACGTAAAAAGTAATGATGAGAAGAAAATAACAATATATGATAAAATATTAACAATTATTCTTGGTTATTTTTTATTACCACTAGTTATTTCAATACCTTTTTATTTTAGTATTTATAATTTAACTTTTGTTAACGCTTTTTTTGAGTCAATTTCTGGGTTTACTTCAACAGGCTTTACTAT